>JBAXJZ010000418.1:0-4355 GCA_037137595.1 Burkholderiales bacterium
GGAGACGACGATGGAACCGACCGCCGCGGCGAACGCCGCCCCCTCCGCCGCGTCGACCGCCGCGGGCACCGCGTCCTTCGACGGTCCGGCGCTCGCCGCCGAGCTCGAGCGGCTGCTGAAGCTGCGCGCGATCCCGATCGCGATGAAGCGCTTCGCCGACCGCGCCGAGATGGAGGCCGTGTCGAAGATCCGCCGCCCGAAGGGCACGATCCACACCACCGACCAGATCGTCGCGCAGGCCACGCGGCTCGGCTGGACCGTGGGCATCACCGCCGAGGACCTGGTGGGCGACCAGTGCCGCGCCACCGCGGGCCTGTCGCCGGCGCCCGAGTGGCGCGAGGGCAGGCAGATGGTGGGCGTCTGGTACGCGACGCCCGAGGACGCCCGCGCCCACCAGGCCGCGATGCACGCGCCGCCGCCGGCCGCGGCGCTGGCGGTCTCGCCGCTCGCCTCGGGCCGGCTCGACCCGCCGGACATCGTGCTGTTCTACGCGACCCCGGGCGCGATGATCTACTTCATCAACGGCCTGCAGTGGAGCGGCTACCGGCGGTTCGACTGGAGCGTGGTCGGCGAGTCGGCCTGCGCGGACTCCTGGGGCCGCGCGCTCGCCACCGGCGAGCCCAGCCTGTCGATCCCCTGCTTCGCCGAGCGGCGCTACGGCGGCGTGCTCGACGACGAGATGCTGATGGCGCTGCCGCCCGCCGCGCTGCCCAAGGCGATCGCGGGCATGCACGCGCTCGCGAGGAACGGCTTCCGCTATCCGTTCCCGCAGTACGGCATCCAGCAGGACGTGCGCGACGGGATGTCGGCGAGCTATCCGGAGCGGGCTCGGAAGTAGGCGGCTCGCGCGGACCGGGCTCAGTCGAACGCCGCGTCCTCGAGCCGCAGGATCATCGCGGCCGAATCGCGCACGTGGGCGCGCATCGCGCGCTCGGCGGCCGCGGCGTCGCCCGCCTCGATCGCGTCGATCAGCTCGAGATGCTGGGTCGCTGCGCGCACGGTGTCGGGCGTGGCGACCCACGCGCGGAACTGCGACGCGAACAGCGTCATCAGCGTGCGCTCCAGCATGTCGGGCAGGTGCCGGTTGCCGGCGGCGTCGATCACCGCGCGGTGGAACGCGCGGTTGGCGTCGCCGAAGGCGGGCAGCGAGCCGTCCTTCAGCAGCGCGCGCCAACGGCGGCGCTCATCGGCGATCCGCGCCCGGGTCCAGGGCCGCTCGACGGCCTGCCGCTCCGCGGCAAGCCGCGCGGCCAGCCCCTCGAGCTGCTCCCGCAGCGCATAGAGGTCCGCGACGTCCTTGCGGTCCAGCCGCCGCACGACGAGCCCGCGGCCGCCGCCGCGCACCGCGAGGCCGCGGCTCTCCAGCCGCGCGAGCGCCTCGCGGACCGTGCTGCGCGCGACCGACAGGCGCGCCGCGAGCTCGACCTCGCCGAGCGGCGAGCCGCCCACCAGCCGGCCGCGCTCGATCAGCGCGACGATGCCCGCGCAAGTCCGCTCGACCGCGTTGCCCGCCTCGGCCGTGCCGTCCGCCGCCTCGCCGCGGGTCGTCGCCAACCCGGTCGTCGCCGCCATCCGTGCCACCTCGAGAATTGACGGCATCAAGTCTGCCACGCAGAATGCCCGACATGTTTGTCGGACATCGTTGTCAGACAATGAGCCCCGGCTCGGCGCCCGGCACGGATGGGCGACGACGACCGCAGGCGACGACAGCCCGCGACGATTCCAGGCACCGACGTCCGGCCCCTTGCGCCGGACCGCGAGGAGACACCCGATGAGGCTCGTGCGTTTCGACGACGTGGCACCGATCGAATTCAAGGGCGCCGACGGCTTTCGCGGCGGCGACATCCGCTTCCGCGACCTGCTCGCCGGCACCGAGGGCACGCCCGGCAACTACGGGCTGCAGTGGGTGGAGGTGGACGACGCCTTCGCCACGCCGCGCCACCGGCACGCCTTCGAGCAGGTCCGCATCCTGCTCGAGGGCGAGTTCGGCTTCGGCCCGGGTCAGGTGCAGAAGGCCGGCACGGTGGGCTACTTCTGCGAGGGCACGTACTACACGCAGGACGCGAAGGGCCGCAGCGTCACGCTGCTGCTGCAGGTGGGCGGGCCCACCGGGCAGGGCTTCATGAGCCGACCGCAGCTGAAGGCCGGCATCGCGGCGCTGTCGGCGCGCGGCAGCTTCCACGACGGCGTCTACACCTGGCACGACGCGGCCGGCGTCAGGCACAACCAGGACTCGTTCGAGGCGGTCTGGGAACACGTGCACGGCCAGGCGATCCGCTATCCGAAGCCGCAGTTCGACGCGCCGGTGATGATGACGCCCGAGCGCTTCGACTGGCGGCCCGATCCGCGTGCCCCCGGCGCGTCACTGCGCCGGATGGCGCGCTTCCACGGCCAGGGCCTGGAGATCGCGCAGTTGCGGCTCGACGCAGGCGCGCGCTGGACGCTCGACGCACGCGACCAGCCCTGGCTCGCGTTCTGCGCCGAGGGGACTGGCCGCACCGAGGCCGGCGACTGGCTCGCGAGGACCTCGATCGAGGTGGCGCGCGGCGAGGCGGCGACGCTGCATGCGGCGACCGCGTCGACGTTCTGGCTGCTGGGGCTGCCGACCTTCGACGAGGCCGGTCCGGCGGACGACGCGGCCCGTGCCGCGGCCGACGCGGCGGTGACGGCATGAGCCGCGCCGACCTCGCGGGCGCGCGCGGCCTCGTGCGCCGCCGCCTTCTCGTCGCCACGGCCGCGGCCGGTGGACTCGCCGTCGCGCCGTCGCTGCGCGCGCAGGCCTTCCCGTCGCGCCCGGTGCGGATGATCCTGGGCTTCCCGCCGGGCGGCTCGGGCGACTTCATCGGCCGCACGCTGGCGGAGGAGGCCTCGCGCTCGCTCGGCCAGCAGGTGATCGTCGAGAACCGTCCGGGCGCCGGCGGCAACCTCGCGAGCGAGTTCGTCGCACGCGCACCCGCCGACGGCCTCACGCTGCTGCTGGGCGGCAGCTTCAGCCACAGCGTGAACCCCGCGCTCTTTCCGCGCCTGCCCTTCGACACGCAGAAGGACTTCGCGCCGATCACCAAGGTCGCGGTGCTGCCCACCGTCTTCGCGGTGCCGGCCTCGCTGCCGGTCGACACGCTGCAGGACTTCATCGCCTGGGCACGCCGCGAGGGCGATCGCGTCTCCTACGGCTCGTCGGGCATCGGTTCGCCGGGCCACATCGCCGGCGCGTACTTCAACGCCGTCACCGGGCTGAAGATGACCCACGTGCCCTACAAGGGCGCTGGCGACACCGTCCGCGACCTGCTTGCCGGACAGCTGCAGCTGGTCATCACCTCGCCGACCTCGATCATGGGCTTCGTGAAGCAGGGCCGCGCGAAGGCGCTCGCGCTGACCACGCCGGGCCGCTCGCGGGTCGTGCCGGGGGTGCCCGGCTCGGACGAGGCGGGACTGAAGGACTTCGATATCGACGGCTGGTACGGGCTGTGGACCACCGGCGGCAGCCCGCCCGCCGCGGTGGCCGCGCTGCACGCGGCCTTCTCGCAGGCCCTGAAGGCGCCCGCGATCATCGAGAAGCTCGAGGCCCAGGGCGCGACGCCCGAGCCCTCGCCGTCGACCGAGCAGTTCGCCGGCTTCGTGCGCGAGAACGCGCGGCAGTGGAAGGACATCGTCGTCCGCTCGGGTGCGACGGTGCAGTGACGACACGGCGCGCCGGACGACGAGCCCGCGCGCGGTCCGGCGCCCTGATCGGTCACCCCCGGGGGCCGACGAGCACGTCGATCGGCACCGTCCGCGCGCCGACGGATCGCGCCCGCCCGTGACGCCCCGGCCCCTCGGACGCTAGACTCGGCCCCCTGTCGCCGGCGCCACGACCCGCGCGCGCGCCGGCCTTCCGGAGGAGACCATGACGTCCGTCACCGAGCACGACCGCTTCCGCGCCGCCCGCGACCTGCTGCTCGCGCGCCGCACCGATCTCGACGCCGCCCGCGCCGCCTTCGAGTGGCCGCGCCTGGAGCGCTTCAACTGGGCCGTCGACTGGTTCGACGCGGTCGCGAAGGGCAACGACGCACCCGCGCTGCACATCGTCGAGGAGTCGGGCGTCGAGGCGAAGCTCTCCTACGCCGAGCTCTCCCGCCGCTCGACCCAGGTCGCGAACTTCCTCGCCGCGCAGGGTGCGAAGGCCGGCGACCGGATGCTGCTGATGCTGGGCAACGAGGTTCCGCTGTGGGAGACGATGCTGGCGGCGATCAAGCTCGGCGTCGTGGTGATCCCGGCCACCCTGCTGCTCTCCGGCCCCGACCTCGCCGACCGGATCGCGCGCGGCCGCGTGCGCTGGATCCTCACCAACGGCACCGGCCTCGCGCGCGTCGCCG
>JBAXJZ010000419.1:0-4324 GCA_037137595.1 Burkholderiales bacterium
CGACTTCGGCGTGCTCGACGGCGTGCGCCAGCGCGTCGCGCTCGAGCCCGCGCAGTGGCGCGCGCTCGCCGACCGCCATTTCGGCGTGGGCGCCGACCAGATGCTGCTGGTCGAGCCCGGCGACGCGCCCGGCATCGACTTCGTCTACCGGATCTTCAACGCCGACGGTGGCGAGGTCGAGCAGTGCGGCAACGGCGCGCGCTGCTTCGTGCGCTTCGTGCGCGACCAGGGCCTGACGGACAAGCGCGCCGTCCGTGTTCGGACGATGAAGGGCGTGATCGAGCCGCGGCTCGAGGACGACGGCCGCGTCACCGTCGACATGGGTGCGCCCGTGCTCGAGCCGGCCGAGGTGCCGTTCGACGCCTCCGGCCTCGCCGGCGTGCGCGAGCACGAGGACACGCTGTTCCCGCTCGAGCTGCCCGGCGGCATCGTGCGGCAGGTGTCGGTCGTCTCGATGGGCAACCCGCACGCCGTCCAGCTCGTCGACGACGTCGACACCGCGCCGGTGGGCTCGGAAGGCCCGCAGGTCGAGGGGCATCCGCGCTTCCCGCGGCGCGTGAACGCCGGTTTCCTGCAGATCGTCTCGCGCACCCGCGTGCGGCTGCGCGTCTACGAGCGCGGCGCGGGCGAGACCCTCGCCTGCGGCAGCGGCGCCTGTGCGGCCGTGGTCGCCGGCATCCGCCGCGGTCGGCTCGATGCCCGCGTGGACGTCGAGACGCGCGGCGGCCTGCTCACCATCGAATGGCGCGGCGGTCCGGTGCTGATGACCGGTCCGGCCGTGTCGGTGTTCACCGGCGAGATCGACGTCGACGCCGTCCGCCTTCCCGCCGCCGCCGGCGCGGCCTGACTCCGGAATCCCCGCATGACCGCTCCCGCCAGCGCCGAACAGGTTGCCCAGTACCTGCGCGAGAACCCGGGTTTCTTCGACGCGAACGCCGAGCTGCTCGCGTCGATCACCGTCCCGCATCCGCACGGCGGGCGGGCGGTCTCGCTGGTCGAGCGGCAGGTGGACCTGCTGCGCGACAAGAACAAGGCGCTCGAGATGCGGCTCGCCGAGCTGCTCCGGATCGGCCAGGAGAACGACGCCATCTCGGCCAAGCTGCAGCGCTGGACGCGCGAGCTGCTGCGGGTGCGCGACGTGCGGGCGCTGCCCGACCGGGTCGTCGAGGGCATGGGCACCGAGTTCTCGGTGCCGCAGGTGGCGCTGCGGGTCTGGCGCGTCGACGCCGCGCACGCCGACCTGCCGGCCGCGGCCGAGGTCGAGCCCGAGGTCCACGCGCTCGCCGACAGCGTCGTGCAGCCCTACTGCGGCCCGAACGCCGATTTCCGCGCGGCCACCTGGCTGCCGGGCGGCGGCGCGCAGACCCGGTCGATCGCGCTGCTGCCGCTGCGCGTGGGCGCCGCGCCGCAGGCCTTCGGGCTGCTGGTGCTCGGCTCGCCCGATCCGGCCCGGTTCCAGACCGGCATGGGCACGGCCTTCCTCGAGCGGATCGCCGAGATCGCCAGCGCCGCGCTGTCGCGGCTGCTGCCCTGAGTCCCGCGACGCGCGGGTGCCCGGAGCCGCGGTGAGCGTCGACGCGTCGGGCACGGCAGGCACGTCCGACGGGGCCGACCCGATCGCCGCCTACCTGCAGCGCCTGCGCACCGAACGCGCCTGCTCGCCGCGCACCCTCGAGGCCTACGGTCGCGAACTCGCGGAGCTGCGCGCCCTGGCCGATGGCCGCGACTGGTCGCAGCTCGCCGAGGCCGACGTGCGGCGCTGGGTCGCCCAGGCCGCGCGCGCCGGGCTCGCGCCCACCTCGATCGCGCGGCGGCTGTCGGCATGGCGCGGCTTTTTCGACTGGCTCGCCGGCAGCGGCGGCGTCGCGCACAACCCCGCGCGCGGCGTGCGCGGGCCGAAGCGCCCGAAGCGGCTGCCGAAGGCGCTGCCGCCGGACCTCGCGCTGCGCTTCGTCGAGCCCGGCGACGACGACGCCGGCCCCGCGGACGACGCCTTCGCCCGCACCCGCGACCAGGCGATCGTCGAACTGCTGTATTCGAGCGGGCTGCGGCTCTCGGAGCTGACCGGGCTCGACGCCCGCTATGCCGAGCAGGGCGCCTACCGGTCCGCGGGCTGGCTCGCGCGCGACGAGGCCGAGGTGCAGGTGCTGGGCAAGGGCGGCAAGCGGCGCACGGTGCCGGTGGGCGGGCCGGCGCTGGCCGCGCTCGATGCCTGGCTCGTCGAGCGCGCCGCGTTCGCGGCCGGGCGCGTGGATGTCGATCCGCACGCGCTCTTCCTGTCGAGGCGCGGGGCGCGGCTCTCCAACCGCGCGGTGCAGCGCCTGGTGCGCCGGCTCGCGATCGAGCGCGGCGTGCCGGCCGACGTCCACCCGCACGTGCTGCGTCATTCGTTCGCGAGCCACCTGCTGCAGTCGAGCGGCGACCTGCGCGCGGTGCAGGAGCTGCTCGGCCACGCGAGCATCTCGACGACGCAGGTCTACACCTCGCTCGACTTCCAGCGGCTCGCGGCGGTCTACGACGCCGCGCACCCGCGCGCCCGCACGCGGCGCTGACCGGAGACCCGATGGACCGGAACGAACCCGCCCTGGTGCTGAAGCCGGGCAAGGAGAAGTCGCTGCTGCGGCGGCATCCGTGGATCTACGCGACCGCGGTCGCGCAGGTGCGCGGCAGGCCCGCGAGCGGCGACACCGTGGTCGTGACCTCGCACGACGGCCGCTTCCTCGCACGCGCCGCGTTCAGCCCGCAGTCGTCGATCCGCGCGCGCGCCTGGACCTTCGACGAGGCCGAGCCGGTGGACGCCGCGCTGATGGCCGCGCGGGTGCGCGCCGCGGTGGCGCGGCGCGAGTCGCTGCGCGGCGAGTCCGACGCGCTGCGGCTGGTGTTCGGCGAGGCCGACGGACTGCCGGGCTTCGTCGCGGACCGCTACGCGGACCGGCTCGTGGTCCAGTGCCTCGCGGCCGGCGTCGAACGGTGGCGCGATGCGATCGTCGACGCGCTCGTCGAGGCCACCGGCTGCACCCGGGTCTACGAGCGCAGCGACGCGGCCGCGCGCGAGCGCGAAGGGCTCGAGCCGCGCGAAGGCCCGCTGCGCGGCGACGCGCCGGCGGCGCCGGTGGAGGTGAGCGAACACGGCGTGCGCTACCGCGTGGACGTGGTCGCCGGCCACAAGACCGGCTTCTACATCGACCAGCGCGACAACCGCGCGCTGGTGGGCCGCTGGGCCGCGGGCCGGCGCGTGCTCAACTGCTTCTGCTACACCGGCGGCTTCACGCTGGCTGCGCGCGCCGGTGGCGCGGCCGAGGCGATGTCGATCGACTCCTCCGGCGAGGCGCTCGCGCTGGCCGCCGAGAACGAACGCGCCAACGGCTTCGGCACGCCGTCGACCTGGTGGCAGGCGAATGTCTTCGACGCCCTCAAGCAGCTGCTCGCCGAGGGCCGGCAGTTCGACCTGATCGTGCTCGATCCGCCGAAGTTCGCGCCCTCGGTGCAGCACGTGGACCGCGCGGCGCGCGCCTACAAGGAGATCAACCTCAAGGCGCTCCGGCTGCTCGCGCCGGGCGGGCTGCTGTTCACCTTCTCGTGCTCGGGCGCGATCGACGTCGACCTCTTCCAGAAGATCGTCGCCGGCGCGGTGATCGACGCGCGGGTCGACGCGCAGCTGCTGCGGCGGCTGGCGGCCGGACTCGACCACCCGATGAGCATGACGCACCCCGAGGGCGAGTACCTCAAGGGGCTGATGCTCCGCCGGATGTAGACTCGCAGGCTTGCACGCGGAGGGCACGGTGGGCTCGATCCTCGAACTGGCACGCGACCGGGTGCGGGCGACCGGCGCCCGCGTCACGGGTGCGCGCGTCAAGGTGCTGGCGGCGCTGATGGCGGCCGACGAGGCGCTCACGCACACCGACGTGCAGCGGCGGCTCGAGCGGGGCGAGGCCCACGAGCTGCTCGACCGCGTGACGCTCTACCGCGTGCTGGAGTGGCTGGTCGAGGCGGGCCTCGCGCACCGTGTCTCCGGCCCCGACCGGGTCTGGCGCTTCTCGGCGCACGGCGACGAGGCCGGCCACGGCCATGCGCACGGCACCCAGCACGGTCACTTCAAGTGCCGCTCGTGCGAGCGCATGTTCTGCATGAAGTCGTCCGCGCGGCTCGCCCGCACGGTGCGCGGCATGCTGCCCGACGGCTTCGACGGCGACGAGGTCGAGCTGACCGTGGTCGGCCGCTGCGCGGACTGCGCGGGCACCGCCGCTGTCCTCGGCGACCCGGCCGCGGCCCGGCCGGCGCCCGAGCTCGCCGCCGCGGCCGGGCGCTGACCGCGATGGGCGTG
>JBAXJZ010000420.1:0-4289 GCA_037137595.1 Burkholderiales bacterium
CGAAGCCGCGGCCCTGCTCGCCGGCGCGCGCGGCCTCGACCGCGGCGTTGAGCGCCAGGATGTTCGTCTGGAACGCGATCCCGTCGATCACCGCGATGATGCTCGACACCTTCGCCGAGGCCTGCTGGATCTCCTCCATCGTCCGGACCACGTCGGCGATCACCTCGCCGCCGCGGCGCGCGACGGTGGCGTTGCCGGTCGCGATCTCGGCGCCGCGCTTGGCGTTGTCGGCCGTGCCGCGGACGGTGGCGGTGATCTGCTCCATCGCCGCCGCCGATTCCTCGAGGCTCGCCGCGGTCTGCACCGTGCGGCCCGACAGGTCCTGCGCGCCGGAGGCGATCTCGCCGCTGGCGGTGACGATCGCGTCGGCGCCGGCGCGGACCTGCGAGACGATCCGGCGCAGCGCCTCCTGCGTCGTGGCGAGCGAGGCCATCAGCTGCGCGGCCTCGTCGCGGCCGCGCGGATGCGGCACACGGGTCAGGTCGCCGCGGGCCATCGCGTCGATGTGCGAGCCCACGGCCGAGAGCCCGCCGCGGGTCACGAGGAAGAAGGCGCGGAACAGGTAGCCGGCGATCAGCAGCGTGACGATCACCAGCGCGGCGACCCAGTTGCGGGTCCGCTCGAGGCCGGAGATCCGCGTCGCGAGGCCGACGTCGAGCGCCTCGAGCTGGGCCTTCTGCGCGGCGCGCACCGCGTCCATCGCCGAGCGCGCCTGCTCCACCAGCGCGGCGCCCTCCTTCGCGAGTCCGTCGCCCTCGGCCGCGCGGCCCGCGGTGTCGAGCGCCTTCTTCACCGCGGCCGACGCCGCGTCGAGCGACAGCGGGCCCGCGAGGTCCTTGCGCTGCGCGGTCACCTTGGCGATCGCGGCGGCGAGCGCGGACCACTGCGTCTCGGTCACCGGCGCGAGCCGGTCGACCCGGCGGCGGTGCAGGTCGGACACGCTGCCCGCCGCGCCGCTGGCGGCGGCCGTGTCGGCGAGCTGGGCCAGCGACTCGATCAGGGCCGGCGCCTTGGTCGTCACCGCGTCCATCATGTAGTAGGTGTCGACGTCGGGGTCGAGCGTCAGGTTCGAGCCGTCCGCGGCCTGCGACAGCAGGTCGTGCATCGCAGCGACGTGGGCGCCGTGCGTCGAGTACTTCTTCTCCGAGTCGGTGTTCGCCTGCAGCGCGGCCACCGCCGAACGCGCCTGACCGAGCGCGGTCCACTGCGCGCCGGTGCCGAGCGCCTCGCCCAGCGAGCGCTGCGTGTCGGCGAGCGCCGAGCCCGCCTCGACCGCGCCGCGTTCGCCGCGCATCGCGGCATGGCGCGCGGCCTGCGCGGCGCCGAGGTCCGGCAGCAGCGCGCGCAGGTAGGTGACGCCGTCGCGCTCGGCGGCCGAGAACGCGATGCTCGCCTGGTTCGACGAGAAGAAGCTCCACGACAGCACCGCGAGGGGGATCGCGAAGGCCGTGGTGATCATCCCGGACTTGGCCGCGAAGCCGAGTTGCCGGAAGAGGACGATGCCGGGGCCCCAGATGCCCGCGGAGCGGGTGGAGCGGGTGGACGGGGCGGGAACAGGAGCGTCTGACATAGGCAGGATCCGATCGGGGGCGGAGGACGTCGACGGGGCCGCTCGGCCTGGACTCGAGATCCACCGTGCGGACATGCGGATCCTACGTAGGGGTTTTCCGACGCCGCCCTGCGATGAGCGGCGGATCGACCGGTCAATTCCGAGGGTTCGCCGCCCGGCGGTCGATCGGCGGCTTCGGGCGGAGACGACCGTCGGGCACGCACCGGGGAAGGGCATTTCCGTTCGATTCGCGCACCGGAGCGATGCCGGCGGGTCGCGCGTTTCGAGGGTTTTCGGAACGTTCGCGCGACCGTTCGAGCCGTGCGACGGCGGTCTGTCGCACGGACGCTGCGCGCCGGCAGCGGACGGCCCGGCCCGCGGAGGGGACCGCGGCAGGCTATACTCTCGGGTTCCGCGCGCCCGTAGCTCAGGGGATAGAGTATTGGCCTCCGAAGCCAAGGGTCGCTGGTTCGATTCCAGCCGGGCGCGCCACCCCTCCCGCCACCGTCGCGTCCGCTGACCGGACGCCGCCGGCTCTCCCCACGACGGCCCGCGCCTCGTCAGGCTGTCCGCCCGCCGCCCCTGCCGCGCAACTCCGCCGGTCCGCCCGCGTCCTGTGGCGCATGGCCCATCTCTTCGTCATCGCCGGCATCGTCGGCACGATGCTGTTCTTCACCGTCGCGGTCGCCCCGTTCATCTTCCGGGTGCTCCCGGCGCAGTGGGCGGCGGTCTATGTCCGCAGCTTCTTCCCGCGCTACTACGCGTCGCTCGGCATGGTCTCGCTGGTGGCGGCGTGGCTCGCGCCCGCGGGTCCGGCGCGGACGGTGGCGATCGTCGTCGCCGCGGGCTTCGCGGTCTCGCTGTTCGCCCTCACGCCGGCGATCAACCGCGCGTCCGATGCAAAGGACCGGGTGAGGTTCCACTGGCTGCACGGGGCGAGCGTGGTGGTGAACCTCGCGCAGGTCGCGGCGCTGCTTTGGGTGCTTTGGGGGGTGTGAGTGGTCAGCCGGCTCTGGCCGGATTCACGTTCTCCATCCACCAGGGCGCCGCAAGCATGCGGCGCCCGCTCCGCGGGCGGCGAGCAGTGCTCGCCGAAACCCCCGCTACGCCTTCAGCTTCTTCCCGTCCGGCAGGCTCACGCTGACGGAGAGCACTTCCATCTCGCGGTCGCTGTCGAGGTCGACGGCGATGTCCTCGTTCGTGACCGGCACGAAGCGCGAGACGGCCTCGAGCACCGCCTGCTTGATCTGGTGCAGCAGCTCGGGGTTGTTGGTCCGCGCGCCCTCGCGCGCGATGATCACCTGCAGCCGCTCCTTGGCGAGCGACGCGGTCTTGGGCTGGCGACCCAGGATCCGATCGAGCAGTGACAACATCGGATCCTCCTCAGGCCGCCTTGCGGCTGCCCATCGAACCGAACAGACGCCGCAGGAAGCCCTTGTCGTCGTCGGCGACGAAGCGCAGGGGCACCTGCTTGCCCAGGAAGCGGTCGATCGCGTCGGCGTAGGCCTGCGCGACCTCGGTGCCGGCCTCGTGGACCGCGGGCACGCCCGCGTTCGACGACTCCAGCACGCGCTGCGACTCGGGGATCACGCCGAGCAGCGGCACCTTCAGGATCTCGAGGATGTCGAGGTACGACAGCATCTCGCCGGCGCGCACGCGCTTCGGCGAGTAGCGGGTGATCAGCAGCCGCTCCTGCACCGGCTCGCGGCCTTCCTTCGCGCGCCGCGAGCGCGACTGCAGGATGCCGATGATCCGGTCCGAATCGCGCACCGACGAGACCTCGGGGTTCACGACCACGATCGCATGGTCGGCGAAGGTCAGCGCCATGATCGCGCCGTTCTCGATGCCGGCCGGCGAGTCGCAGACGATGTAGTCGAAGCCCATCGCCTTCAGGTCCTTGATGACCTTCTCGACGCCGGCCTCGGTCAGCGCTTCCTTGTCCCGCGTCTGCGAGGCCGGGAGGATGTAGAGGTTCTGCGCGTTCTTGTCGCGGATCAGCGCCTGGTTGAGCGTCGCCTCGCCGTTGATGACGTTGACGAAGTCGTAGACCACGCGCCGCTCGCAGCCCATCACCAGGTCGAGGTTCCGGAGGCCGACGTCGAAGTCGATCACCGCCACCTTCTTGCCGCGCAGCGCGAGGCCGGCCGACAGGTTGGCGGACGTCGTCGTCTTGCCGACGCCGCCCTTGCCCGACGTCACCACGATCACTTCACTCATTCGAGCTTCCTTCCCCATCCGTGCAGGGTTGTTCGACGACGGCGCCCGCGGGCCCCGCCCTGTTCGGGTCCTACAGCGGCCGCATCGACAAGGTGTCGGCGTCCGCCTCCAGCGTGATCCGGACCGGCTTGCCTGCGTGCTGCGCGGGCGGCCCGTCCTCGAAGGTGCGGTAGATGCCGCACACGGCCACCAGCTCGGCGCGCAGGCCGAGCGTGAAGATGCCGGCGTCGCGCCGGCCGCGCGCGCCGGCGATCGCCCGGCCGCCCAGCGTGCCGTAGATGTGAACGTGGCCGTCGGCGATCACCTCGGCGCCCGGCGACACGTCGCCGACCACCACCAGGTCGCGCTCGCGCGCGTAGACCTGCTGGCCGGAGCGCACCGGGCGCTCGACGACCATCGCGTTCAGCGGCACGGCGGGCTTCGGCGGCGGCGCCGGTTCGGCCTCGGGGGCCGCGGCCGGGGCCGGGGCCGATGCCGCGGCCGGGCCGGTGGTCGCGCCCGTTCCCGCGCCCTGCGCCGCGCC
>JBAXJZ010000421.1:0-4270 GCA_037137595.1 Burkholderiales bacterium
GTGTCGATCGAGACCTTCGCGACGGTGCCCTCGCGCGTCGCGGCCCACACGGCATCGCCGATGGCGACCGGCGCGAAGCCGATGCCCGACGCGCCGCCCAGCGACAGCGACCAGTTCTGCACGATCCGCGGACCGCCCGCGGCCGTCGCGGGCAGGGGCGCGGGCGGCTGCTTCGAGGCGCCGCCGAACAGCGAGCAGCCGGCCAGCGCGACACCGGCGGCGAGCAGCAGCGCCCCGCGGGCGCGACGGACGCCCGCCACCTCAGGCCCCGCCCAGCGCGTCGAGCTTCATCTGCACGAGCGGCCGCACGGCGGCGCCCACGTCGAGCTTCTCCAGCGCGAGCTTGTAGGCGGCGCGCGCCTCGTCGCGCTTGCCCAGCGCGAGCAGCAGGTCGCCGCGGCGGTCGGCGAAGACGCCGGCGAACGCGCCCGCGTCGGCCACCGTCACCAGCTTCAGGCCCTCGTCATAGGCCTTCTCGTCGAGCAGGATGCCGGACAGCCGCAGCCGCGCGAGCAGCCGGTGCTCGGGTTCGCCGGCATGCTCGACCGCCCACTGCAGCGGCGCCTTGGCGCCCTTCAGGTCGCCGGCGTCGTGGTACGCACGGGCGGCGATCAGCGCGCCCATCGACCCGTAGACCGTGCCCGAGTACTTCTCGAACAGCGGCCCGGAGACCTGCTTGACCTTGGCCACGTCCTTCTTGTCGACCGCATCGCGCAGCTGGTCGTAGAGCACCGAGGCCTCGGCGGCCTGCTTCTGCTGGTACCAGCCCCACGCGCGCCAGCCGGCGATCGCGAGCAGCACCACGGTGACGATCGCGAGCGCGAGGTTGCCGTACTTGTTCCAGTACGCCTTGATCGCGTCGAGCTGGTCCTGTTCCTGGAGATCGTAGGCCATCGGCCCTCCGGTCCGTGTGTCGGTAGTGGGGTGGGGTCGGGCTCAGTCGCCGGAGGCGACGAGCGCATCGACCAGATAGTCGGCGAGGCCGTCGAGCGGCACGGACTCCTGCCGTCCCGCGCCGCGCTCGCCGTCGGCGCCGCGCAGCGACTTGACGGTCGCGGTGCGCGCGGCCGCCTCGTCGTCGCCGATCACGACGGCGAATTCCGCGCCGCTCGCGTCGGCGCGCTTGAACTGCGCCTTGAAGCCGCCGCCGCCGGCATGCATGACGACGTCGAGGCCGGCGCTGCGCAGGCCCTCGGCGACGGTGAACGCGACGGTGGCCGCCGCGTCGCCCTGGTGGACGACGTACACGTCGCAGCCGGCGGCCGCCTCGGCCTCGCCGCTTTCCTTCATCAGCTCGAGCAGGCGCTCGACGCCGATCGCGAAGCCGCAGGACGGCGCGGGCTTGCCGCCCAGCATCTCGACGAGCGGATCGTAGCGGCCGCCGCCGCAGACCGTGCCCTGCGCGCCGAGCCGGTCGGTCACCCACTCGAAGACCGTGCGGTTGTAGTAGTCCAGCCCTCGCACCAGCCGCGGATTGATGCGGAACGGGATGCCCACCGCACGCAGCAGCGCCTGCACGCCCTCGAAATGCGCCTTCGACTCGGCGCCGAGGAAATCGGCGAGCCTGGGCGCTGCCTCGACGAGGTCCTGCATCGCCGGGTTCTTCGTGTCGAGGATCCGCAGCGGGTTGCTGTGGAGGCGGCGCTGCGCGTCGGCGTCGAGACGATCGCGGTTCGCCTCGAAGTAGGCGATCAGCGCCTCGCGGTGGCCGCGACGCTCGGCCGGGTCGCCGATGCTGTTGAGCTCCAGGCGGATGTCGCGCAACCCGAGGTCGTCCCACAGGCGCTGGCACATCGCGATCACCTCGGCGTCGATGTCCGGGCCCGCGAAGCCCAGCGCCTCGATGCCGATCTGGTGGAACTGCCGGTAGCGGCCGCGCTGCGGGCGCTCGTGGCGGAACATCGGCCCGGTGTACCAGAGCCGCTTCGGGCCGTCGTACAGCAGGTTGTGCTCGATCGCCGCGCGGACCACGCCCGCGGTGTTCTCGGGACGCAGCGTCAGGTGCTCGCCATTGAGCGCATCCTCGAAGGAGTACATCTCCTTCTCGACGATGTCGGTCACCTCGCCGATGCCGCGCTTGAAGAGCGCGGTGTGCTCGACGATCGGCGTGCGGACCTGGCGGTAGCCGTAGCTGCGCGCCCAGTGCGCGACGGTCTGCTCGAGCCGCTCCCAGCGCTCGCTGTCGCCGGGCAGCAGGTCGTTCATGCCCTTCACGCCGGCGAGGCGCTCGGGCTTGCGGGCGGGCGTGGGCGAAGGCGTGGCGGGGACGGCGGCGTCGGACATGGATGCGTGGTTGCGGTGGCGCCGCGGCGCTCAGGCCTGCGGCGCGTCGGCGCCTTCGAGGAGACGGCCGTAGCGGCGGTGCACGTAGGCCTCGACGATCGCCTGGAACTCCTCGGCGATGCGGTCGCCCTTCAGCGTGACGGTGCGCTCGCCGTCGACGAACACCGGCGCGACCGGCGCCTCGTCGGCGCCCGGCAGCGAGATGCCGACGTCGGCGTGCTTGGATTCGCCCGGGCCGTTGACGACGCAGCCCATGACCGCGACCTGCATCGTCTCGACGCCGGGATAGTTGGCGCGCCAGACCGGCATCTGCGCGCGCAGGAACGTCTGGATGCTCTCGGCGAGTTCCTGGAAGAACGTGCTGCTGGTGCGGCCGCAACCGGGGCACGCGACGACCAGCGGCGTGAACGCGCGCAGGCCCATCGTCTGCAGGATCTCCTGGGCGACGACCACCTCGCGGGTGCGGTCGCCGCCGGGCTCGGGGGTGAGCGACACGCGGATGGTGTCGCCGATGCCCTCCTGCAGCAGCACCGACAGCGCCGCGGTGGACGCGACGATGCCCTTGCTGCCCATCCCCGCCTCGGTGAGGCCGACGTGCAGCGGATAGTCGCAGCGCCGCGAGAGCTCGCGATAGACCGCGACCACGTCCTGCACGTTCGAGACCTTGGCCGACAGCACGATCCGGTCGCCGGGCATGCCGAGCGACTCGGCCAGCCGCGCGCTCTCGATCGCGGACGTCACCAGCGCCTCGCGCATCACCTGCGCGGCCTCCCAGGGACGCGCCCGCTTCGCGTTCTCGTCCATCATCCGCGCGAGCACGGACTGGTCGAGGCTGCCCCAGTTGACGCCGATGCGCACCGGCTTCGCGTGGCGGTTGGCGACCTCGATCATCGCCGCGAAGTTGTCCTCGCGGCGCGAGCCGCTGCCCACGTTGCCCGGATTGATCCGGTACTTCGACAGCGCCTGCGCGCAATCGGGGAACTGCGTGAGCAGCTTGTGGCCGTTGTAGTGGAAGTCGCCCACCAGGGGCACGTCGACGCCCATGCGGTCGAGCTGCTCGCGGATCGGGGCGACCTCGCGCGCGGCCTCGGGCGTGTTGACCGTGATGCGCACGACCTCGGAGCCGGCCTGCGCGAGCGCCTTGACCTGGATCGCGGTGGCGATCGCGTCGGCGGTGTCGGTGTTGGTCATCGACTGCACGACGACGGGCTCGCCCCCGCCGACGTGGACGGTCCGCGATCCCCAGCTCACCGCGACGCGGCGGGTGATCCTGCGGGGCAGCGGCCCGGCGGGCATCGGCACGGCGTCGTCGCTCACTGCAGCTTCACCTTCGCGATGTTGTTGGGCATCGAGGTCGAGGGCTTGAGGTCGACCTCGGTGCCCTCGTATTCCAGGGTCACCGCGCTCGCGTTGCCGATGGTGAGCGCGTAGGGCGCGGTGCCCTTGAGCTCGAGCGGCGCCGCGGGCTTGACCAGGCCCATGAAGATCGACTTGCCGTCGGCCTGGCGGACATCGACCCAGGCCTCCTGCTTCACCGTCAGCCGGCTCGGCGGCGGAGGCGGCGGCGGCGGGGCCGGCGGCGGCGGCGCAGCGAACTGCCAACGCAGACCGAAGGTCACGGCGTGGTCGTTGTAGGAGCCATTGTACCTGCCATCGACGCCTTTGTATTTCAGATCGTCGACGCCGGTATAGGTGTAGCCCAGGTCAGCGGTCAGGCGCTCGGACAGCTTGAAGCCGACGCCAACCAGCGCGTTATAGGCGAAGTTCGTGTCGCTGTCGTCGAAGCCGTTCGATTGCAGGCCGCCCGATTTGTAGAGCGAGGAAGCGTTGCTATCGACGCGGGCCGCGCCGACGCCGACGCCGACGTAAGGCTTAATGTTACCGCCAGCGTTGAAGTCCTTGATCGCGTTGAGCATCAAGGTGGTGACGCGCGTCGAACCATGACCGAGCGGGCCCGAAGTGCCCGCCGGCTTGGCGCCGAAGAACA
>JBAXJZ010000422.1:0-4252 GCA_037137595.1 Burkholderiales bacterium
GAACGCGGGCAGGTGGGACGGCAGCCCGATGCGGGGGCGCGCGCCGGGCAGCGGCTGCTTCTCGTCGCCGTCGGTCGTGTCGGCGGCGCGGGCGCCGCCGTCCGGCCGCGCGCTCTTGGACGAGGCGACCGGCAGCGGGGTGCCCGCCGCCGCGGCGCCGGCCGCCGTCGCAGGACGCGCGGATGCGCCGGCCGCCGTCGCAGGACGCGCGGATGCACCGGCCGCCGTCGCAGAACGCGCGGATGCGCCGCCCGCCGCGGTGGGGGCGGTCGGTGTCGGCGATGACAACGGAGGGACGGCTTCGGTGGGCATCGGACGGCCGGAGCTCTGGGCCGTCACAGTGTAGGCACCGGTCCGGCCGCGACCCCGCCGGACGGGGACGATCGGCCGATCGGGGGCGACACGCGCCGTTCGGGCGTCGCAGGCCGTCCACGCCTGCCGACCGCCGGCGGGCCGAGCGGTCGGGGCACGGCGGCGGCCGCCGTGCCCCGACGGTCACTCGGCCTTCGCGCCCGAGGCCTTGACGATCGGGCCCCAGCGCCCGACCTCGACGCGCAGCATCTCGGCCATCTGGTCCGGCGAGGTGCCCAGGATCACGTAGCCCAGCTCGGACATCCGCTTGACGAAGTCGGGCGACTTCGTGCCCTTCACCGCCTCGTCCGACAGCTTCGCGACGATCTCGCGCGGCGTGCCGGCCGGCACCGCGAGGCCGAACCAGACGCCCGACTCGTAGCCGGCGACGCCGGCCTCGGCGACCGTGGGCAGGTCGGGCAGCGCCGGATCCCGCTTCGCGCCGGTGGTGGCCAGCGCGCGCAGCTTGCCCGCCTTGATGTGCGGCAGCGCCGACGGGATGTTGTCGAACATCAGCTGGACCTGCCCGCCGAGGAGGTCGGTCAGCGCCGGGGCGCTGCCCTTGTACGGCACGTGGACCATGTCGACCTTGGCGAGCTGCTTGAACATCTCGCCCGACATGTGGATCGAGGTGCCGCTGCCGCTCGACGCGAACGTCAGGCCACCGGGCTGCGCGCGCAGCAGCCCGATCAGTTCCTGGACCGAGTTCGCCTTCACGGCCGGGTGCACCACGAGCACGTTCGACAGCGACACCAGCGCGGAGACCGGCATCAGGTCCTTGTTCGGGTCGAAGGGCATCTTCGCGTAGAGGGCCGGGTTGATCGCGTTGATGCCGCTGGTCGTCATGAACAGCGTGTGGCCGTCCGGGGCCGAGCGGACCGCCTCGGCCCCGCCGATGTTGCCGCCCGCGCCCGGGCGGTTCTCGACGTTGACCGGCTGGCCGATCGTCTTCGAGAGCTCGGCGGCGATCGCGCGGGACGCGATGTCCACCGCGCCGCCCGGGGTGAACGGGCAGATCAGGCGGATCGGCTTGGACGGGAAGGACTGGGCCCGCAGCGCGGGCGCGGCGGCGGCCAGCGCGCCGGCGGCGAGCGCCAGCGTGGCCGTTCGACGGGAGGGGTTCACGGTCATCGTCTCGGTCTCCTGCTGTCCTGCGGCGCGGGACGCGCCGGGCGGGCGGGAGTGTAGCCGCGCCGCGCGCACCGCGCGGTTCGTGGCACCCCGGCGAGGGGGAAAGGGCCTTTCCGGTAAAATCGACGTCCGCCGTCCGGCCGCTCGCGCCGGTGGAGCCCGCCATGTCGTCCGCCCCGTCCGTCGTCCAGCCCCTGCACCCCGTTCCGTCCGCGCCCGCGCCGTCGGTCTCCTCCACCGACGAGATCATCGCCGAGCTGCGTGCCGGCCGGATGGTGATCCTGGTCGACGAGGAGGACCGCGAGAACGAGGGCGACCTGGTGCTGGCCGCCGACTTCGTCACGCCCGAGGCGATCAACTTCATGGCCCGCTTCGGCCGCGGGCTGATCTGCCTGACCCTCGACCAGGAGCGCGCGCGGCGCCTGAACCTGCAGCCGATGGTGCAGGTCAACGGCACCGCGCACGGCACGAACTTCACCGTCTCGATCGAGGCCGCCGAGGGCGTGACCACCGGCATCTCGGCGGCGGATCGCGCCCGCACCGTGCAGGCCGCGGTCGCGCGCGACGCGCGCCCCGAGGACCTGGTCCAGCCGGGCCACATCTTCCCGCTGGTCGCGCAGCCGGGTGGCGTGCTGATGCGCGCCGGGCACACCGAGGCCGGCTGCGACCTCGCCCAGCTGGCCGGTCTCACCCCCGCGTCCGTGATCTGCGAGATCCTCAAGGACGACGGCACGATGGCCCGGCTGCCGGACCTGATCGAGTTCGGTCGCGAGCACGGGCTGAAGATCGGCACCATCGCCGACCTGATCCAGTACCGCAGCGCCACCGAGAGCCTGGTGAAGCGGCGCGGCGAGCGCGAGGTGCAGACCCCGTTCGGCCCGTTCCGGATGGTGCTGTTCCAGGACACGCCCAGCCGTTCGCCGCACGTGGCCATGGTCCGAGGCCGCTTCGGCCCCGAGGACGAGGTGCTGGTGCGCGTGCACGAGCCGCTGTCCGTGCTCGACCTGCTCGAGGTCGACCGCGGCGCACATTCGTGGTCGGTGCATCGCGCGCTCGAGGCGATCGCCGCGCGCGGCGCCGGCGTGCTCGTGATGCTGAACTGCGCCCAGGACGGCGAGCGCGTGCTCGCGCAGTTCGACGCGCTGGTCGCCGGGCCCGACGCGCCGAAGCCGCGGCGCCCCGCGAAGATGGACCTGCGCACCTACGGGGTGGGTGCGCAGATCCTGCGCGATCTCGGCGTCGGGAAGATGCGGCTGCTGTCCGCGCCGCGACGCATGCCCAGCATGACCGGGTACGACCTGCAGGTCGTCGGTTTCGAATCCCAGCCGTGAGGAACGACGTGGACATCGAGGTTTTTAGTGCGGATCTGAACGGCGAGGGCCTGCGCATCGGCCTCGTGCAGTCGCGGTTCAACGAACCGATCGTCGAGGCCCTGCGCGAGGCCTGCCTGCAGGAGCTCGCGCGCCTGGGCGTGGCCGAGGACGACGTGTTCGCCTGCTCGGTGCCGGGTGCGCTCGAGATCCCGGTGGTGCTGCGCCAGCTCGCCCAGACCGAGGAGTTCGACGCGCTGATCGCCATCGGCGCGGTGGTGCGCGGCGAGACCTACCACTTCGAGGTGGTCTCCGACCGCAGCGCCGACGGCGTGATGCAGGTCTCGCTCGACTACGGCGTGCCGGTCGCCAACGCGATCCTGACCGTCGACACCGACGAGCAGGCGCAGGCGCGGACCAAGGAGAAGGGCACCGACGCCGCCCGCGTGGCCGTCGAGATGGCCAACCTCGCCGCGTCGCTCGCCACGCTGACGAACGACGACGACGACGAGTGACGCCCCGAGCATGACCGGAACCGACCGTCCCGCCCGCGCGCCGCGGCCCGCCGACGCCGCCGACGTCCGCACGCCGCCCAAGAGCGCGCGGCGCCGCTCGCGCGAGCTCGCGATGCAGGGCCTCTACCAGTGGCTGCTGTCGCGCGAGGACGCGGGGGCGATCGAGGCCCACCTCGTCGCGACCGCGCCCAACTTCGACAAGGCCGACCGCGGGCACTTCGAGGAACTGCTGCACGGCTCGATCCGCGAGATCGACGCGCTGCACGCGCAGATCGAGCCGCACCTCGACCGCCGCGTCGCCGAGCTGTCGCCGGTGGAGCACGCGACGCTGCTGGTCGGCACCTTCGAGCTGACCCGCCACCTCGAGATCCCGTACCGCGTGGTGATCAACGAGGCGGTGGAGCTGTGCAAGACCTTCGGCGGCACCGACGGCTACAAGTACATCAACGGCGTGCTCGACAAGGTCGCCGCGCGCGCTCGGCCCGCCGAGATCCGGCCGCGGTGAGCCGCTCGCACCGCCGGCGCGGGTCTTCTGCCGCGCGCTGACGCCGCCGCGCCGATGGCCGCGCTCGGCGAGTTCGACCTGATCCGGCGCTTCTTCGAGCGCGACGGCCCACCGGGTCGCGCGAGGCTCGGCATCGGCGACGACTGCGCGCTGCTCGACGCGGGCGACGACGGCCCGATCGCGGTGTCCACCGACATGCTGGTGGCGGGGCGGCATTTCTTCGACGACGTGGACCCCGAGGCGCTCGGCCACAAGGCGCTCGCGGTGAACCTGTCGGATCTCGCGGCGATGGGCGCGCGGCCGCTCGCGTTCACGCTGGCGCTGGCGCTGCCGTCGGCGGACGAGGGCTGGCTCGCGGCGTTCGCGCGCGGGCTGTTCGCGCTCGCCGACGCCCACGGCTGCGAGCTCGTCGGCGGCGACACCACGCGCGGTCCGCTGAA
>JBAXJZ010000423.1:0-4251 GCA_037137595.1 Burkholderiales bacterium
TCCGCGAGACCCGGCTCTACCAGGTCGCGCCGATCTCGACCAACCTGATCCTGTCATACGTGGCCGAGCACGTGCTCGGCATGCCGCGCTCGTTCTGAACGGGGTCGGACGCGCTGCTGCGCCGGCCCGTCCGTCGGAGGCGCTGCCGTGCGCGCGGCCCCGTGTCGGCGGGATTCACGTCGGCGCGTTGAAGGTGACTGCGGCGCACGGTTTTCGCGAGCCCCGTGTCCGCGCGGCAGTACCCTGCCGATCGTCGCTCGCTGCGGCGTAACTCCCTGAAATCACCGAGAAAATCGTGAAAAACTCGTTCGAAAACCGTCGTACCTTCCTGATCAGCGTCGTCGGCGTCTCGGGTGCCGCCGTCCTCGGCACGACCGCGCACGCCCAGGCGCAGATGGTCGCCGAGAACGACCCGCAGGCGGCGGCGCTCGGCTACAAGGCCGACGCGACCAAGGTCGACAAGGCGAAGCAGCCGAAGTACGCCGCCGGTCAGCAGTGCTCGAACTGTGCGGTCTACCAGGGCAAGGCGAACGACGCGGCCGGCCCGTGCCCGCTCTTCGCCGGCAAGCAGGTCACGGCCAAGGGCTGGTGCAGCGCGTACGCGAAGAAGGCCTGACGGGTCCGTCCCCGCGTCCGTCGCGGCGGCGACGAACGCGACGCGGCGGTCCGCATGACCGCCGCGCGCCGGATCGAAGGAACGAGTCGTTCAGTGCGACAGCTCGGTCCGGATCCCGGCGTCGTCGAAGATCGGCGCACGCGGCGCGCGCTGCCAGGCGAGCATGTCGCGGTCGCGCGCGGCAAAGGCGGGCGGCCGGTCGGCGAAGCCCGGCGTGCGCAGCCACAGGCGCAGCAGGTGGCGCTTGCGCGCCGGCTGCGGCCAGTCCTCGTAGGCCGTGCGCGAGTGCAGCAGCACGTGGTTGCAGACGAACTGCACGTCGCCCGGCTTCAGCACCATCTCCAGACAGAAGCGCGGGTCCGCGCACAGCCGGTCGACCGCGTCGAGCGCCTCGATCTGCGTCGCGGTGAGCGGCGGCACGCCGTCGAAGCGCTGCGCGGTCTCGACGTAGCGGCGGTTGTACTTCGCGAAGAGCCGGCCCGCGTGGCGGACGAAGAACGGCGTGACGAAGCAGGGCGGCTCGCCGGGCAGCTGCTCGCCGCGCCGGTCGACGTGCCAGGGGCCGTAGAGCGCGGCGGCCAGGTCGGGCCGCGTCGCGACCAGCTCGTCGTGGATCGCGACCGAGCTCGCCACCCGCGACAGCCCGCCCTCGCGCGCGGTCGCCAGGCACAGCAGGCCGACGACGTCGGTGGAGTCGTTGTGGAACGACAGGTGGGCACGCGACTGGTAGCCGCGCGCGCGGCCGTCGCGCACGTCGACGCCGAGATCGCGGACGTGACCGAGCAGGTCGCCCTGCATGTTCTGCGCGAACGCCGGGCCCAGGTGCGCGCCCAGCCCCCAGTAGACCAGGGCCGCGTCGGCCTTCGACCAGCGGTCCACCGGCAGCCCCTCGATCGTCGCGATGCCGCGGCCGTCCTCGAGCTCGCGCAGGATCCGCGCGAGCCGCGGCGCCAGGCGCGGCAGGGGGAAGCGCTCGCGGTCGAGATCGGGAATGCCGAGGCCGGCCGCCCGTGCGGCGGCGAGTGCCGTGTCGAGCTCCGCGATGTCGTCGCGGTCGAGCACGTGGATCCACGACGGGTCCGCGCGGAGCTCCGCCGCGGTCCAGCCGCTCGGATGGGGCCAGGGTTCCGGAAGGTGCACGCGGGTCTGCCTTCGATACGCCGGAAAGAGAAGTTTTCTTGACGATCGGGCGGCGCGCAACGCAGGATAGTGTCGAGTGGAACCGCCGTTCCGAGGTGTGGAACAGGTGGCATCCTGCCGGCCGCCGTGACCGTGCGGCCGCCCCCCGAGGAGACCGCCGATGCCCCCGACCGTCGAGATCCCGTCCGTTCCGTTCCGCGGTCCGCAGGTGTGGAGCCGGGCCGGCGTCGAGCACGACCCGTCCTCGGTCGCGGTGCTGCCCGTCGAGGCCGTCGCCGACCTCGACGCCGCGCTCGCCGGGCTGCGCGCCAACCGGCGCACGCTCGAGACCGTCGGCCCCGCCGACTTCCCGTTCCCGCGGCTCGGGCCCTGGCTGAAGCGCTTCGTGCGCACCCCGCTCTCCGAGGGCATCGGCTTCGGGATGATCCGCGGCTTCCCGCTGGAGCGCTGCACCGACGACGAGGCGGGCATGCTGTTCTGGGGCCTGGGCACCCACATGGGCCTGCCGGTCTCGCAGAACGCGATGGGGCACCGGCTGGGCCACGTGTTCGACCAGGGCAAGGACTACGAGGCGCTGAACGTCCGCGGCTACCAGACGAGCCACCGGCTCAACTACCACACCGACTCCAGCGACCTGGTGGGCCTGATGTGCCTGCGCCGCGCGAAGACCGGCGGGCTGTCGTCGGTGGCCTGCGCGCATGCTGTCTTCAACACGCTGCTGGCCGAGTCCCCGCAGCACCTGCCGGTGCTGTTCCGCGGCTTCGAGTACGACCGCCGCGGCGAGGCCGCGCCGTTCCAGGGCGAGATCAGCGAGCCGCGGCCGGTGTTCGCGATCCGCGACGGCGAACTGAGCTGCGGCTACGTCCGCCAGCCGATCAAGACCGCTCGGCTCAAGACCGGCGTGCCGTTCAGCGACGCCGAGCGCGCCGCGCTCGACGCGTTCGACGAGGCGGCCTCGCGGCCGGAGAACACCTTCTCGGTGATGCTCGAGCCGGGCGACGTCCAGTTCTGCAACAACCACCTGGTGCTGCACTCGCGGACCGCCTACGAGGACTGGCCCGAGCCCGGGCGCGAGCGCCACATGCTGAGGCTGTGGCTGAAGGTCGAGGGCATCCGCGCGCTGGACGACGCGCAGATCGGCCTCGACGCCGCCACCGGCTGGAGCCGGCGCGAGGGCATCCTGCCGCGCGGGATGACGATGCGCGAAGGCCGGCTGGTGGAGGCCTGACGTGGACGGCGTCGTCCTCTCCGAAGGTCGGGGTCGTCGGCTCGTGCCGGCGCACACGCACATCCGCGCCGTCTCCCGTGTCGCGATCCGTGCCGTGCTCGTCGCGACCGCGGTCGTCCTCGGCGCGGTCGCGGCGACGCCGGTCGCGCAGGCCTCCGAGCCCCCGTGGCCGTCGAAGCCGATCCGCCTCGTCGCGCCCTTTCCCACCGGCGGCTCGAGCGACGCCGTCGCGCGCGTGCTCGCGAAGGCGCTCACCGAGCAGCTCGGCCAGCCGGTGGTGGTCGACAACCGGCCCGGTGCGGCCGCGACGATCGGCACGCAGTTCGTCGCCAAGGCCGCGCCCGACGGCTACACGCTGCTGCTCGGCAACTCGGCGGTGCTCACGCTGACGCCGCAGCTGCGGCCGGCCGGTTTCGACCCGCAGCGCAGCTTCGTGCCGATCGCCACCGCGGTCGGCTCGTACGCGGTGGTCGCGATCCGCAAGGACCTTCCCGCGGAGGACTTCAAGGGCTTCGTCGAGCTCGCGCGGCGCCGGCCCGGCGAGCTCACCTGCGGCACCTCGGGGGCCGGCGGCGCGACCCACCTCGGGTGCGCGATCCTCGCCGACCGGCTCGGCATCCAGCTGCGGCCGGTCCACTACAAGGGCTCGGGCCCGGCGGTGAACGACGTGGCGGCCGGCGTGGTCGACCTGACCATCGACCCGGCGGCGATGCCGCTGGTGAAGACCGGGCGCGTGCGCGCGATCGCCTCGCGCGGCCGCGACGACGGACGCTATCCCGAGCTGCCCCAGGTGCCGGGGCTCGCCGAGGTCGGCGCGCCGATGGGCACCGAGACCTGGTTCGGCCTGCTCGCGCCCGCGGGCACGGCGCCGGAGGTGGTGGCGAAGGTGGCGGCGGTGGTGGAGCGGGTGGTGCGCGCGCCGGACTTCGAGGCGCAGATGCTGCCGCTTGCGCTGTACCCGCTGTACATGGGCCCCAGGGCCTTCGCCGAGCGGATCCCGAAGGACCTCGCGACCTACGGCGAGATCATCCGGCGCACCGGCATCCAGGCGAGCGACTGACGCGCGAGGCGGGCGTCGACCCCGGCGCGATGACCCCGGTCGACGGCGTCAGCGGGCCGGTCGCGGCGACAGCGGCGCGGCCGTGTCGGGCGAACTGGAGACGAACCAGCGACCGTCGGCCGCGCGCCAGTAGTAGCGGCAATCGCCGTCGACGCAGCCGCGGCCGGCCTCGTCGACACGCGCGGCGGAGGACGCGCCGCCCGCCGC
>JBAXJZ010000424.1:0-4248 GCA_037137595.1 Burkholderiales bacterium
GGGCGGCTGCGGCGCCGGCCGCTGCCGGTGCGCCGCGGCCTGAGCGGCCCGCGCGGCGCGCCCGGCCGCGATCAGGCGGCTTCGGTCTCCGCGTCGTAGTCGTCGTCCTGCGTGCTGCGCAGGCGACCTTCGACGCGGCGGCCGTCACGGCCGAACAGCGAGTGCGCCACGCCCTGCGGCGTCGACTGGTACCAGTGCTGCATCCTCCGCGCGGCCTCGAGGGCGGCGGCGGGGTCGAGCATCATGCCCAGCGAGTTCGGGGATTCGGTGACCGGGTCCAGGGTTTCGATCTCGGCGTGTTCCATGGTGTCGGTGGAAGAGTCTTCCATGGTTGAACGACGGGTCGACTCTAGCGATCGAGGCTGGCGGCCGGGAGTCGGGGGGCGCTCATCCCGGCCGCCCGGTCGACGGCGGCGGATGAGCGGTCGACAGCGTGTCCGATCGTCCGCAAATGGGGCCGTGCGACCCCGTTGCGAGGCGGTGCGGTCCGACCCCGTTTCCGGTGCGGGGACCCGTCGCCGATGCCGTCGGCGCCGACTCAGTCCGGCGTGTGCCCGCCGATCGTGCCGGCGGCCCGGAGCGCGGCGATCTCGGTGGCCGTGAGGCCGAGCAGGTCTGCCAGCACCGGGTCGGTGTCGGACCCCATCCGCGAGGCCGGCGCCGCCGGCAGGCGAGGGAAGGCCGAGAAGTCGAGCGGGCTCGCCGCGGTCAGGAAGCGCCCGTATCCCGGATGCTCCAGCCGCCTGAACATCGGGTTCGCCTCCGAGACGCGCGGGTCCTCGGCGAGCATCTGCGCGATGGTCCGGTAGGGACCCCAGAGCAGCGCGCGATCGGTGAACGCCGCCGCCACCTCGGCGAGCGTGCGTCGCGCGAACCAGGGCCGCAGCACCGCGGAGATCAGCTCGCGGGCCTCCCATCGGCCGCCCTCGGTGTCCAGCCGCAGTCCGAGGGCGGTGGCGGCCGCGTCGAGGGCGTCGCCGACGCCCACCGCGCGGACCAGCGCACGCCATTGCCGGTCGCTGATGGCGACGACCATCGCCCAGCGGTCGTCGGCGGTCCGGAACGCGTCGCCGTAGGCGCCGTAGAGGAAGTTGCCGTCGGCCGCGCGGGCGCCGCCGTTGACCTCGGCGTCGGCGAGGTAGCCGAGGGTGGCGGTGGCCGCGAAGGCCACGTCGGACAGCGCCAGCCGCACCTCCTGGCCTTCGCCGGTGAGCCGGCGATGGCGTTCGGCGGCCAGCACCGCGGTGGCCAGCGTCATGCCGGCGAGCAGGTCCCAGGCGGGCAGCACGTGGTTGACCGGTGTGCGGCCGTCGCCGGTGACCAGCGGGAAGCCGGCCGCGCAGTTGACCGTGTAGTCGACCGCGTTCGCGCCGTCGGACGAGCCGGCGAGCCGCACCATGATCAGGTCCGGCCGATGGGCGCGGAGCGCCTCGTAGCCGAGTTCACCGTCGATGCCGAGGTTGGTCACGAAGATGCCGCCGCCGTCGCCGGCCGTGCCGAGCAGCTCGCGGATCAGTCTGCGGCCGTCGGGCGAGCGCGGGTCGATCTCGACGGAGCGCTTGCCGTGGTTGAGCGAGGCCCAGTAGAGGCTGAGTCCCGCGTCGTTGACCGGCAGGCGGTGGGCGTCGATGTTGCCGCCGGGCGGGTCGACGCGGATCACCTCGGCCCCGAGCTGCGCGAGCGCGAGGCACGCGGACGGCGCGGCGACGAAGGCCGAGAACTCGAGGATGCGCAGGCCGGACAGCGGTCCGGGCGTCGGGGTGGGGAGGCTCATGCGCGGGGCGTCGGCGGCACGCCCGTCTCGCCGTTCCGCACGGCACCGCGGGGGCTCGCCTGCTGGCGATCGGGTCGTCGATTCCATCACAAAGGGCGGTCGGACGATGCCGTAGGATCGGGCCCTCGCGGTCTCTCCCGTCGGACCGGTTCCGGAATTCCGAGCGTCGTGCCCGATATCGACCGTTTCAGCCTGTTCACCGAAGCGCGAGAGCGACTCGGACACGCGTTCGCGCGAGGGCTGGGCGAGGCGCTGCCCGAGGTCGCGACGGCGCTGGCCCGCGCGGCGGACGACGCGACCTCGATCGTCGGGCGGCGCCGACTCACGGACGGCGCGGCGAGCCTGCGTCTCGAGCGCGACGAACGCGTGCGGCGCGCGCTCGCGCGGCTCTACGACCTGACCTTCCGGATGCTCGAGGCGAACCAGTCGGCGGGCACGCAGGGCGAGCCGCCGCTGCTCGCGCTGATGGCCGACGATGAACTCGACCACCAGATCCTGGCCGACGAGGTCGCCGGCGCGGTGCGCGAACGCCTCGGCGCCGCCTACGACGTGGCGCTCCGGCGCGTCGACACGCTGACCGGCACCGGCTGCGACGATGCCCGCGCGCCGATGGGCGCGACGGTGCTCGCGGCGGCCGCGCTCGACGCGCTGAGCCCGATGACCGGCGACCGGGCGACCCGCGGCGTGGTACGCAGCGCGTCGATCGCGGCCTTCGCGCCGCGACTGGCCGAGGCCATCGCGTCGACCGACCTCTGGCTCGCCGAACGCGGGGTGGAAGCACGTCTCGCTGAGCCCGTCGCGGCGCCGGAACCGGAACCGGAGGCGGAACCGGAACCGGTCGCGGCCCCCGAGCCGGTGGTTCCGCTCCGACCCGTCGCGGGCCCCGTGTCGTCCGGGGTTCGGGTGCCGATGACGCCCGACGTGCCGCGGACCGAGGCCCCGGAGGCGGTGGGCATCGAGGGCGCGCAGCCGGAGGAGACACACCCGGACGCATCGCACGCGGGCGCATCACACGCGGAGGAGCCGCACGCTCAGGCAACGCGCGGACCCGAGTCGCCCGTCCGTGCATCGCCCCAGCCGGTGTCCCGCGCGACGGACCCGGTCGCGGCCAACGAACCGGTCGGCGCGCCGGAGGCGGTACCCACCGCAGGCACGCTCGCTCGCACCGCCGACGCCCTGGAAGCGGCCAACGAGGTCGCCGAGGTCCTGGGTCGTCAACCGGTCGCACCGGGCCGTCCCGAGGCCGCCCACCGGCAGGCCGGGTCGCTGCCGCGCCCCGACGCCCTCGAGCAGGACGCGGTCGCCTTCGCGCACCACGTGGGCGTCGCTCCGTACACCCGCGAGGCGCGCCAGCGGTTCTTCGACGCGCTGCGCACGCGGATGCGGGCCCTCGACGCCGCGCCGGGCCAGCTCGCGGCGCTCGACCTGATCGCGGGCCTGTTCGACTACGTCGTCGACGACATCCGCATGCCGGAGGCCGCGCAGCCGCTGCTCTGGCGCCTGCAGCATCCGGCCGTGACGCTGGCCGCGCTCGATGCCGGCTATCTGGGCGACGACCGGCGCTCGATCCGTCGCCTGGTCGAGCACCTCGCCGCGATCTCGGTAGCCTATGCCGACGACATCGTCCAGGGCAGCGAGCTCTATCGCCGCCTCGAGACCGTGGTCCGGGCCGTCGAGGTGGTCGCGCATGCGTTCCAGTCGCGCTCCGTGGTCCTCGGCGACCAGGTCCGCAAGGAATACGTGCGCGCCGCGCAGGGCGTGAGCCAGATCGTCGCGAAGGTGGCGAAGGAACGCACCGCACTCGACGCCACGCCGGGCCGCCGCAACCGGCGCGACTACAGCCGTCGGCCGTCGCGCGACCGCGAGCAGACGGTGACCCGCCGCATCGAGCGCGAGCTGCAGGACCGCCTCGACCGTCATGACGTGCCCGAGTCCGTCCGCGAGTTCCTGCTCGGCGTCTGGCTGCGCCACCTGCGTACCGCGGTGCTGCGGGACGGGGAGGGCAGCAGCGCCTACCGACTCGCGCTCCATGTGGTCGACGACCTGCTCTGGAGCCTCGACGCCGCCGGTCCGCGGCCGAGCCGCAGCCAGCTCGCCTCGCGCATCCCGCCGCTGATCAAGCTGCTGACGCAGGGCGTGAGCGACAGCGGCGCCAAGCCCGAGGAGTTCCGCCCGTTCCTGGACGAGCTGTTCCTCATCCATCTGCGCAAGATGCAGCGGGGCCCCCGCGACGGCGGTCCGTCGACGCGCACGGGACCCGTCGCCGACGAGGCGCGGGCCGACGCCCCGTCGACGCCGGTCGATCCGCTCGCGGTCGACGACGACGGCCTGCTGCCGACGCTCGACGAGACGATCGGCGAGGCGCCGGGCACCGGCCCCGCGATCCGGCGCCCGGACGTCCCGCCCGCCGTCCCCGCCACGCGCGCGCCGCCGGCCGCGCGCGCGGCCGAGCCCGACCTCGAGCCCGATCCCTA
>JBAXJZ010000425.1:0-4242 GCA_037137595.1 Burkholderiales bacterium
GGCGCCGCCGCCGGCAACCCGCCCGGCACCGGGCGGCGCGCTGCCTCGCCGGTCAGCTCCACGTGCACCGGCCCCTGCGGCAGCGCGGCCGCCAGCGCCAGCGCGTCGCGGATCTCGCGGCCCGGGTCCGTGCCTTCGAGCCGCGTGCGGCCCTTCACCACCGGCGCGAGCATCGCCGCCTGGTCGAAGACCTGGTGCGTGATGTAGCCGCGCTGCGCGTCGGTGAAGCCGTCGGTGACCACCAGCACCGGCGCGCGGTCGAGCGACGCGTAGGCCGTGCCGTTGGCCGCGTTGGCGAGACCCGGCCCCTTGGTGGTCAGCGCCACGCCGGGCACGCCGGTGACCTCGGCCATCGCGCCGGCCATCATCACCGCCGCGTTCTCGGTGCGGGTCAGCACGAAGTCGATGCCGCGCGCGGCCGCCGCCTCGATCACGTCGAGCGACGAGCCGCCACCCGGCAGGCCGTAGATGCGCCGCACGCCGGCTTCGGCGAGCGCCTGCGCGAAGGCGCCCGCGACGTTGGGAGGGGTGCTCATCGGCGGATGTAGGGGTTGGCGGGCGAACCGCCGGTGTGGAACCAGACGCTCTTGGTCTGCAGGTACTCGCGGATCGCGTCCAGACCGTTCTCGCGGCCCAGGCCCGAGGCCTTGTAGCCGCCGAAGGGCGTGGTGTAGCTGGTGGACCGGTAGGTGTTGACCCAGACCGTGCCCGCCTCGAGCCGCTTCGACATCGAGACCGCGCGCCGCAGGCTCTCGGTCCACAGCCCCGCGGCCAGCCCGAAGCGCGTGCCGTTGGCGATGGCCACCGCCTCGTCGTCGTCGCGGAAGCGGATCACCGACAGCACCGGCCCGAAGACCTCCTCCTGCGCGATCCGCATCGCCGGCTTCACGTCGACGAAGACGGTCGGCTGGACGAAGCGGCCGGCCGCGCCCGCCGGCGGCTCGGCCGGCCCGCCGCCCAGCACGCAGCGCGCGCCCTCGGCCTTCGCGATGCCGATGTAGTCGAGCACCTTGCGGTACTGCGCGTCGGTGGTGATCGGGCCGATCTGGGTGTCGGGCGACATCGGGTCGCCGATCCGGGCGGTGCCGGCGAGCGCCAGCAGCTTCTCCATGAACGCGTCGTGGATCGCGTCGTGCAGCAGCAGCCGCGAGCCCGCGATGCAGGTCTGGCCGCTCGCCGCGAAGATGCCCGAGATCGCGCCCGAGACCGCGTCGTCGAGCTTCGCGTCGTCGAACACGATGTGCGCGGACTTGCCGCCGAGCTCCAGCGTCACGTGCTTGAAGTCGGCCGCGGCCGCGACGTTGACCGCGCGCCCGCCGGCCTCGCCGCCGGTGAAGGCCACCTTGCGGACCAGCGGATGCGTGACCAGCGCGTCGCCCGCCTCGTGGCCGAAGCCGGTCACCACGTTGATCACGCCGGGCGGGATGCCGGCCTCGTGCGCGAGCGCGGCGAACTCCAGCGTGGACGCCGACGCGTGCTCCGAGGGCTTGATCACCACCGCGTTGCCGGCGGCCAGCGCCGGCGCCACCTTCCACGCCATCAGCAGAAGCGGCGAGTTCCACGGCGTGATGCAGGCCACCACGCCGATCGGCTCGGGCCGCGTGAAGTTGAGCACGTCGGGCTTGTCGATCGGCGGCACCGTGCCTTCGATCTTGTCGGCGAGCCCGCCGTAGTAGTGGAACCACTCGGTCAGGTAGCGGCACTGGTTCGCCATCTCGGCGATCAGCTTGCCGTTGTCGCGGACCTCGACCTCGGCCAGTTGCTGCGCATGCTGCGCGACGCGCTCGCCCAGCGTGCGCAGCGCGTGGCCGCGCTGCGTGGCGGTCAGCCTCGACCACGGACCCTCGCGCATCGCGCGGTGCGCGGCGCGGACCGCGCGGTCGACGTCCGCGGCCCGCGCCCGGGCCATCTCCGCCCAGGGGGTGCCGCGGTACGGATCGACCGACTCGAACCACTCGCCGCCCTCGGGATCGGTCCAGGCGCCGTCGATCCACATCGGATAGCGCTTCATGCGGGGGTGCCCTCCTCGGAGACGGGCAGGTCGATCACCAGGTTGCCGCGCGCGTCGACCGTCGCGTGCGCGCCCGACGGCACCACCACGGTGGACTCGCGCTCCTCGACGATGGCCGGGCCGTCGAAGGCCATGCCCGGCGCCAGCCGGTAGCGGTCGTAGACCGGTGTGTCGACGAAGCCGCCGGCGCCCAGCGCCCAGACCGGCCGCGCGCCCTTGCGTGCGTCGCGCGCGTCGCCCGACCCGGCATCGGCCACGCTCGGCTCGAGGTCCGGCGCCGGGCCCGAGACCACCACGCGCCACGAGACCACCTCGGCCGGCGTGTCGCGTTCGACGCGGCCGTACAGCGCGCGGTAGCAGCGCTCGAAGCCCTCGACCAGCCGTGCGTGCAGGCCCTCGGCCCGCGCCCAGTCGACGTCGGGAACGTCGACCTCGAAGCCCTGCCCCACGTAGCGCATCGCCGCCGACACACGCACGCCGCACTCGGCCTCGGCCGCGCCCGAGGCGACCAGCAGCGCCGTGCCGCGGCGGCGGATCGCGTCGATCGACGCGGCGACCTCGGCCGGATCCAGCGCCGCGACCGCCGACACCGCCGAGCGCACGTAGCGGAACGCCAGCGGCGACGCGAGGAAACCGAAGGCCGAGGCCACGCCGGCGCCCGCCGGCACCACCACGCGCGACATGCCGAGCTTCATCGCGACGTGGCAGGCGTGGACCGGCCCCGCGCCGCCGATCGGCACCATCGCGTAGTCGGCGGCCTTCCGGCCCTTCTCCAGCGCGTGGATGCCGGCGGCCTGCGCCATCTGCTCGTCGACCGTCTCGCGGATGCCCACCGCGGCCTCGATCACCGACAGACCCAGCGGCACGGCGAGCCGCGCCTCGATCGCCGCGGCGGCCGCCGCCCTGTCGAGCTGCATGTCGCCGCCGAGGAACGAGCCGGCGTCGAGGAAGCCGAGCAGCAGGTCGGCGTCGGTCACCGTCGGGTCCTCGCCGCCCTGGCCGTAGCAGGCCGGGCCCGGCACCGCGCTCGAGCTGTCCGGGCCCACGCGGATCAGCCCCATCCGGTCGACCCGCGCGATGCTGCCGCCGCCCGAGCCGATCTCGATCATGTCCACCGAGGGCACCTTCAGCGGGATGCCGCTGCCCTTGCGGAAGCGCGACAGCCGCGCCACCTCGAAGTCCCCCGACAGCGTCGGTTCCCCGCCCTCGATCAGGCAGGCCTTCGCGGTGGTGCCGCCCATGTCGAAGCACATCAGGTCGGGCTCGCCGGCCAGGCGTCCGATCAGCGAGGTGGCCTGCACGCCGCCCGCCGGGCCCGACTGCACCAGCCGGATCGGGCATTCGGTCGCGGTGCGCCAGTGGACGGTGCCGCCGTCGGACTGCATCAGGTACAGGTCGCGCTCGATGCCGAGCGACCGCAGGCCCGCCATCAGCGCGGTGATGTAGCGGCGGAAGAGCGGCTGCACGTAGGCGTTGCAGACCGTGGTCGCGGTGCGCTCGTACTCGCCGATCTCGGGCATCGTGTCGCTCGACGTGCAGACCGCCACGCCGGGCAGCAGCGACTCGAGCACCGCCTTCGCGCGCGCCTCGTGCACGGGCTCGCGGAACGCGTGCAGGAAGCTCACCGCCACCGCCTCCACGCCCGACTCGCCGATGCGGCGCGCGACGTCGCGCAGGCCGGCCTCGTCGAGCGGCACGATCACGCCGCCGTCGGGCCCGATGCGCTCGCGCGCCTCGAAGCGCAGGTGGCGCGGCACCAGCGGCTCGACCGGCTGCATGAACAGGTCGTAGATGTCGTAGCGCCACTCGCGGCCGATCTGCAGCACGTCGCGGAAGCCCTCGGTGGTGAGCAGCGCGGTGCGCACGCCCTTGCGCTCGATCAGCGCGTTGGCCACCAGCGTCGTGCCGTGGATCACGTGCTCGACCTCGCGCGCGGCGACGCCGTTGTTCGCCACGATCAGCCGCACGCCCGTGAGCACGCCCTGCGACGGGTCGTGCGGCGTGGTCAGCACCTTCTCGTTGAACAGGCGACCCGTTCGGGTGTCGACCATCACCAGGTCGGTGAAGGTGCCGCCGATGTCGACGCCGATGCGGAACGGCGCGGCGTTCATGCGCGGCCTCCGGGCGCGGGCACGGCCCCGGCAAAAAAACCGAAAAAAAAAAAAAAAAAAAAAAAAAAAAAGAAAAAAAAAAAAAGAAAAAAGAAAAAAGAAAAAAGAAAAAAGAAAAAA
>JBAXJZ010000426.1:0-4236 GCA_037137595.1 Burkholderiales bacterium
CCAGCGTGCCGAGCAGCGCGTTGCAGACGTCGGGCAGTTCGCGCGGCTGCATCAGCAGCTCGCGGGCCTCGGCGATCACCGTCTCGTTGCCGGACAGGCGGGACTGCAGCGCGAGGCACCGGATGGACAGGTCGTCGCGGGCGACGAGCCCGGGCAGCACCTCGTCGAAGGTGCCCCACACCTGCCTGCGGCCGAGCGAGGTCAGCCAGTCGCGGCGCGCGAGGTCGCCGATCAGTGCGCCCGCGTGACGCGCGACGAAGGCCCGCGCGTCGGAGTCGGCCGGGCCCGGCGCGTCGCCGCGTGCATCCGCCAGCTGCGCGCGCAGCCGCCAGTAGTCGAGGTAGCCGGACAGCGGGTGCGAGGCCGGGACCTGCGACGCGAGCTGGTCGACGCGGGCGAGATCGCCGCGCAGCGCGGCCGCGCGGGCCTGCATGAACGCGTCGTCGGCGCCGGAGGGTTCGGCGGCGCGTGCGGGCTGCAGGGCGGGCTTCGCGGGGGCGGCCTTCTGGGCCGCCTTCGGGGCCGGTTGCGACGCGGACGAGGCGTGCGCGGTCGTCGCGGCGAGCGCGCCTACAATCAGCACGGGCAGGAGCCACCCGAGGCGTCGCGGAGCTGCTGGCGACTTCATGCGTTGCACCGGAGGAGGAGGCCCGACCGAAGGCCATGACGGACCACGAAGACGAATCGAGGATAGCACGCGACCTCCCTGCGGACGCCGCGCGGGCCGCGTTGCGGCGGGGCCTGATCGAGGCGCGCCGACGGCCGACGGACCCGGGGCGACACGCGGCCAACGAGGCCCTCGTCGAGCGGCTCGGCACGTTGCTCGGCGACCTCGCCGGCGAGGTGGTGGCGATCTACTGGCCGATCCGCGGCGAACCCTCGCTCGGCGCGCTGCCGGAGCGCTGGTCGCGTGCCGGCGCGCGGCTCGCGTTGCCGGTCGTCGACGCGCCGCGCACCCCGTTGCGGTTCCTCGAGTGGTCTCCGGGGGATCCCACGGTGCCGGGCGTCTGGGGCATCCCGCGGCCCGCGCACGAGCGCGCGCTGCGACCGACGGTGCTGGTCCTGCCCTGCGTGGGCTTCACCGCGGACGGGTATCGCCTGGGCTACGGCGGGGGCTTCTACGACCGCAGCCTGGCCGTGCTCGACGCGGACGGCGGGCCCGCGTCGCGCACGGTCGGCGTGGCCTGGGACGAGGCGCTGCTGGCGGCCTTCGAGCCGCTGCCCACCGACCGCCCGCTCGACGCGGTGGTCACGCCGTCGTCAGCGTTTCTTCGAGACCGCGGGCCTGCGCGCTGAAGCGTCGCAGCCACTCGAGCAGTTCGGAGGCGGGCATCGCCTTCGCGAAGTGCCAGCCCTGGATCCCGTCGATGCCGAGATGGGCGAGCAGCTCGACCGTGTCGGCGTCCTCGACGCCCTCGGCCAGTGCGCGCAGCCCGAAGGCGTGCGCCACCTCGATCAGCGCCTTGACGATCCGCTGGTCGGCCGCGTGCATCGTCACCTCGCGGACGAAGGCGCGGTCGATCTTCAGCTCGTTGACCGGGAAGTTGCGCAGGTAGGCGAACGACGAGTAGCCGGTGCCGAAGTCGTCGATCGCGAGCTCGCAGCCGAGGTCGCGCAGCCGGTGCATGAACTCGGTCGAGGCCTTCTCGTTGCGGGCGATCGAGCTTTCCGTGAGCTCGAAGAGCAGGCGGCTCGCCGGCACGCCCCAGACCTCGCAGGCCTGCGCGACCAGCGCCGGGAAGCTCGGGTCCTCGAGGGTGCGCGCCGACAGGTTCAGGCTGACCTGCACGTCGACGCCCTTCTGGTTCCAGGCGGCGAGGTTGCGCAGCGCGGTGTTCAGGTTGAAGCGGGTCAGGTCGCCGATCAGCCCGCTCTCCTCGCAGATCTGGACCAGCGTGAACGGGCTGATCGCCGGGCCGTCGGCCTGGCGCGGCCAGCGGATCAGCCCCTCGACCGCCTCGCAGCGGCGCATGGGCATCCGCACCTGGGGCTGGTACCAGAGCTCGAGCTCGTTGCCGGCGAGCGCGCTGCGCACGCGGGCCTCGAGCCGCGCGCGCGACTGGCGGGAGTCGTCGCTGGCCGGCACGATGACGATGCTGTCCTCGGCCGCGCGGGCCTCGGTGAACGCGCGGCCGGCCGCGAGCAGCAGGTCGGACGACGCCTTCAGCGGCGAATCGGTCCAGGCACCGCCGATCGAGGTGCCGATGGGCACGCTCCACGCGGTGCCGTCGTCGAAGCTGCCCGGATAGAAGCCGGCCACCGCGCTCGCGATCGCGTTCGCGGCGAGCCGCGCGATCGCCTCGCTGGGCGCGTCGTCGATCCAGATCCAGAGCTCGTCGACCGACACCACGGCGTAGCGGTCGGCGCTGCGCAGCGTGGCCTCGATGCGGTCGAGCACCTGCGCGAGCACCTCGAAGGTGTCGTCCCGGCGCAGCAGTGCCCGCATCCGGTCGCCGCGCGTGAGGCCCACCGCGAGCAGCGCCGCGCGGTTCGGCGAGTCGCCGCGGACCCGCTCGAGCGCGTGGCGTTCGAGCGCCTCGATCCGCATGCGGCGCGGATGGCGCGACGAGGTCGTTCCCGATCCGAGGTCAGCCGGGGAGCCCATTGGCCTTCGCGATGCCCGAGAGGTAGTAGTCGCGCAGCCTCAGCCCGTAGGCGCCCGAAGGCAGGCCGCGGAGGATCCGCAGACGCTCGGCGCCCGTGGCCTGCTGCATCAGCAGGTCGCGTTCCAGCGGCTGCGACAGGGGTGTCTTGTCGGGCCAGGTGAGGACCAGCACCCGCGGCTCGAGCCGGCGGACGCGGTTGTGCGCGACGACGATCGCCACCTCGCCGCTCGAGAGCTCGACGAGGCTGCCGACCGGGAACACGCCGATCGCCTGCACGAACTGCTCGACCAGCGGCTCGTGGAACGAGGTGCCGGCCCATTCGTAGAGGTTCATCAGCGCGTCCTGCGGCGCCGACGGGTTCGCGTACGCGCGCGGCGTGATCAGCGCGCCGAAGCTGTCGGCGATCGCCGCCATCCGGCCGTACAGGCTGATCTCGTTGCCCTTCAGCCCGTTGGGATAGCCGCTGCCGTCGAGGCGCTCGTGGTGCTGGGCGATGCCGTGTTCCACGTCCTCGGGCAGGCCGCCCGCCTCGCGCAGCGCGTCGAGGCCCAGGCGCACGTGTTCCTTGATCAGCCCGTACTCCGAGGGCGTCAGCATGCCCGGCTTGTCGATCAGCGCGCGCGGCAGCTTGATCTTGCCGACGTCGGCGAGCATGCCGACCATGCCGAGCTCTCCGAGCTCCTTCTTCGGGAAGCCCAGCTGGCGGCCCAGCGCGATCAGGTACAGCGCGACCTTCACGCCGTGGTTGTAGGTGTTGACATCCTCCTCGCGGAGGCGCCCGACCCACAGCAGCGCGTCGGCGTTGTCGATCATCGACGCGACCATGTCGTCGACGGCGCCCGCGACCTCGGCGATCTGCGGGACGCGGCCGCCCTTGACGTCGGTGATCACCGCCTTGAGCACGTCCTCGCTGCGGCTGAACGCGCTGCGCGCACGCGGCAGCTCGTCCTCCATCGGCACCGCATCCTCGTACTCGACGAGCTCGATGTCGTGCGGCAGCCAGGCGCGGATCGCCTCGCGGCTCGAGCGGTCGCGCTCGGACAGCGCGGGGCCGGCCTGCGGCCGCCGGATCAGTCCGCCGATCCAGGCCCTGGCGCGGTCGATCAGGCCCGGTTCGTCGGCCGCCTGCGCGCTCGCGGTCTCGCGGACGAACTGGCGGAAGCGCTGACGGGTGTCGGCGCTGATCTTCACGTCCGAGCGGGTCTTGTAGACGCGGCCGGAGCTGGCCGAGCGGCGCTCGACCGGCGGATCGGTCTCAGGCACCGCTTTCGGCCGGGCCGGGGGCGCGGTGTCCTGCTCGGGCTTCGGTCGGGCGAGCGACGCCGACTGCAGCGGCGGGGCCGCGGGGGGCGAGGCCTCGGCGCCGCCGCGCATCTCGGCGCGGCGGATCGCATCGGCGACGTCTGGGGTCGAGAGCTCCAGGTCGACGTAGACGTACGCGCAGCACTTGCGCAGCGTGTCGATCTCGACCTGGCTGTCGGCGATGAAGCCCTGCAGCAGGAACGGCGTGTCGAGCCACGGACGGTCCAGCTCGGCGACGAACATCCCGAGCTGCAGGTCCTTCGCGGCGACCTGGTATCGACGGCTGGCGGTGATCAGGCTGACCGCGTTGTCGGCTTCCATCTTCTGG
>JBAXJZ010000427.1:0-4233 GCA_037137595.1 Burkholderiales bacterium
GCCTTCCTCGGGGCCGCGGCCGCCGCCCTCGCGCTCCCGCATGTGGCGGCCCGTGCCGGGCGCAACTGCGAGGCCCGCGTGCCGGAGGTCGAGGCCGTGCGCCGCGGGATGGAGCTTGCCGAGCGGGTCGCCCGCGCGCTCGACGCGACGCAGGCCGGCGTGGTGATCCTCGCTCGCGCCGGTCAGGACCTGCGGCGCTGGGGGCTGCGCTGGTCGCACCTCGGCTTCGCCTACCGCGACCCGGCGGCCGGTCAGGCCTGGCGGGTGCTGCACAAGCTCAATGCCTGCGGCACGGACAGCGGGTCGATCTGGCGACAGGGGCTCGGCCAGTTCTTCATGGACGACCCCTTCGAGTACGCTGCGGCCTGGGCGGTCCCGGTGGACTGGCTGCAGCACCGGCTGCACGCGATGCTGCTGCAGACGCGTCCGGCACTGCGGATGCACGAGCCCGCGTACTCGATGGTGGCCTACCCGTGGGCGCAGCGGTACCAGCAGTCCAACCAGTGGGTGATCGAGACGATCGCGTCGGCCTGCGACGGACCGGCGACGACGCGCGAGCGCGCGCAGGCCGCGCTGAAGCTGCGCGACTACGCCCCGACGGTGCTGCAGGTCGGCACGTTCGAGCGGCTCGGCGCGCGGATCGGCACCGCCAACGTCGCCTTCGACGACCACCCGCCCGAGAAGCGCTTCGCGGGCCGGATCGAGACCGTGGGCGCCGATTCGGTCTTCGACTGGCTGGGCCGCGCCGGGCTCGCCGCCGCGCCCCGGGAGCTGCGTTGAACCGCCCCCACCGCCCGCAGGGCGGCCCGCGTCACCGCGGCCCGGCCGTCCGCGCGACGCTGCGTCCGACGGACGCGGCACGCCGATCCGCCGCCCCGACCTACGCCCCGATCGTGGCCCCGATCGTCGACCGTTCCGCCCCCCGTTCCCCCGCACGAGGTGCCCGATGAGCGCCCCCCAGCCCAACCAGTTCGCGCTGCTGCGCCAGCGCCGGTTCGCGCCGTTCTTCTGGACCCAGTTCCTCGGCGCGGGCAACGACAATCTGTTCAAGTTCGCGTTCACCGTGATGGTGACCTACCAGCTGCAGGTCGACTGGCTGCCGGCCTCGCTCGCGGGTCTGGTGATCGGCGCGCTCTTCATCGCGCCCTACCTGCTGTTCTCCGCCACCAGCGGGCAGCTGGCCGACAAGTTCGAGAAGGGCGGGCTGATGCGGCGGGTGAAGTCGCTGGAGATCGCCATCATGGCGCTCGCCGCGGTCGGCTTCTGGACCCAGGCGGTGCCGCTGCTGCTGGGCTGCGTGTTCCTGATGGGGCTGCACTCGACGCTGTTCGGCCCGGTGAAGTACGCCTACCTGCCGCAGCACCTGAACGAGCGCGAGCTCACCGGCGGCAACGGCGTCGTCGAGATGGGCACCTTCGTCGCGATCCTGCTGGGCAACGTCGCCGGCGGCCTGCTGATCGCGATCCCCGAGACCGGCGCGCGCTGGGCCGCGGCCGGCTGCCTCGCGGTGGCCCTCCTCGGCCGCGCGGTCGCGCACGGCATCCCGGCCTCGCCGCCGGCGGACCCGGGCCTGAAGATCGAATGGAACCCGTTCGTCGAGACCGCGCGCAACCTGCGGCTCGCGCGCGGCAACCTCGTGGTGTTCCGCTCGCTGCTCGGCATCTCGTGGATGTGGTTCTTCGGCGCGGTCTTCCTGTCGACCTTCCCGGCCTTCGCGCGCGACGTGCTGCACGGCGACGAGCGCGTGGCCTCGCTGCTGCTGGTGGTGTTCTCGATCGGCATCGCGACCGGCTCGCTGCTGTGCGAGCGGCTGTCGCACCGGCACGTGGAGATCGGCCTGGTGCCGCTGGGTGCGCTCGGCATGACGGTCTTCGCGGTCGACCTGTGGCTCGCCACGCGGGGCCTCGCGCCGGCCGCCGAGCCGATGGGCGTGGCCACGTTCCTCGCGGTGCCCGGCCACTGGCGGGTGCTCGCCGACCTCGCGCTGCTCGCGCTCTTCGCCGGCCTCTACAGCGTGCCGATGTACGCGCTGATCCAGATCCGCTGCGAGCCGACGCACCGCGCCCGCGTGATCGCGGCCAACAACATCCTCAACGCGATCTTCATGATCGTGAGCGCGGTGGTCACCGGCGGGCTGCTCGCCGCGGGGCTGTCGCTGCCGCAGGTGTTCCTGGTCGTGGGGCTGCTGAACGCGGTGGTCGCGGCCTACATCTTCCTGCTGGTGCCGGAATACCTGCTGCGCTTCCTCGCGTGGGTGCTGTCGAACCTGATCTACCGGTTCCGGGTGCGCGGCGGCGAGCGGATCCCGGCCGAGGGCGCGGCGCTGCTGGTGTGCAACCACGTGAGCTTCGTCGACGCGATCCTGCTGATGGGCGCGAGCCCGCGGCCGATCCGCTTCGTGATGGACCACCGGATCTTCGCGATCCCGGTGCTGGGCGCGGTGTTCCGGCTGGCGAAGGCGATCCCGATCGCGTCGCAGAAGGAGGACCCCGAGACCTACGCCCGCGCGTTCGAATCGGCCCGTGCGGTGCTCGACGAGGGCGACCTGCTGGCGATCTTCCCCGAGGGCGCGCTGACCCGCGACGGCACGCTCGGCGAGTTCCGCGGCGGGGTGGCGAAGATCCTGGCGACCCACCCGGTGCCGGTGGTGCCGATGGCGCTCTCCAACCTCTGGGGCAGCTTCTTCTCGCGCGTGGAGGGCGGGCGCGCGATGGTGCGGCCGTTCCGGCGCGGGCTCTTCAGCGCGGTGGGACTGGACGTGGGCGAGCCGATGGCTGCCGCCGAGGCCACGCCCGAGGCGCTGCGCGAGCGGGTGGCCGCGCTGCTGGCGGCCGCCGAGCCGCCGCCGCGCGGCACGCCGACGCCGGCCGCGGGCTGAGGGCGCAAAGGCTGTATATTCGTCCAGTGTCGCCGCAGGTCGCGGCGGAGGAGGGCGGATGCTGCAGCCGATCACCATCGTGCACAAGGGGCGGGGCGCGGTCTCGAGCCCCGCCGGCCGCTTCGAACGCGAGGCCCGCGAGCGCGTCGACGACGGCTGGCCATCCGACGACGGGCTGCCGCCCACGCCCGCCACCACCGTCACGCCCGACGCGGCCCGGACGATCGTCTCGCGCAACACCTCGCCGGACATCGGCTTCGACGCCTCGATCAACCCCTACCGCGGCTGCGAGCACGGCTGCGTCTACTGCTACGCGCGGCCCGGCCACGCCTACCTCGGCCTGTCGCCGGGGCTGGACTTCGAGACCCGGCTGTTCGCGAAGATGGACGCGCCCGCGCTGCTCGAGGCCGAGCTCGGCGCCCGCGGCTACCGGCCCGCCCCGATCGCCGTCGGCGCGGTGACCGACGCCTGGCAGCCGGTGGAGCGCCGGCTGCGGCTGACCCGCGGCTGCCTCGAGGTGCTCGCGCGCACCCGGCACCCGCTGTCGCTGATCACCAAGTCCGCCGGCGTCGAGCGCGACCTGGACCTGCTCGCGCCGATGGCCGCCGACGGGCTGGCCTACGCGATGGTCACCGTCACCACGCTCGACCCCGCGCTGTCGCGCCTGCTCGAGCCGCGCGCGCCCGCGCCCTGGCGGCGGCTGGAGACGATCCGCCGGATCGCCGCCGCCGGCGTGCCGGTGGGCGTGTCGCTCGCGCCGGTGATCCCGTTCGTGAACGAGCCCGAGATCGAGTCGATTCTCGACGCCGCCCGCGAGGCCGGCGCGGGCTTCGCGAACTACGTGGTGCTGCGGCTGCCGAACGAGCTGGTGCCGGTCTTCCACGACTGGCTGGCCGAGCACTGTCCCGATCGCCGGGCCCGCGTGATCGCGCGCCTGCGCGAGATGCGCGGCGGCCGCGACAACGATCCGCGCTTTGGCTGGCGGATGAAGGGGCAGGGCCCGTGGGCGGACATGATCCGGATGCGGTTCCGCAATCGCGTGAGGCGGCTCGGGCTCGATGCGGTGCGGCCCTCGCTGCGCACCGAGCTGTTCGTGCCGCCGGTCCGCGTCGCCGCCGCGCCGCCCGCGCCGGCACAGGGGTCGCTGTTCTGAAGGCGTGAAGACGGCCCTTGTGTTCGGTCCGGGTGCGGATAGAATCGCCGGAACTCCCTGAAAAATCAGGGTGTTAAGTTTTCCGACAGCGGTGTCGGGCGGAGAAGGCGATGGACGGTCGGCGACGGTTCGCGGTGGCGGCGGGATGCGTGGTGGCGTGGGTCGCGGCGGCCCCCGTCGGCGCGGCGACCCCCGCGGGATC
>JBAXJZ010000428.1:0-4202 GCA_037137595.1 Burkholderiales bacterium
GTCGAGCTCGGCAACACGCTTCTGCGACGCAGCCAGCTCGTCGGCCGCCTGCTGAGCACTCTGTTGCGCCGCATCCTTGGTCGATTTCACCATATCCATTGCCTTTTTGAGCGCCGCCTCGAGCTCGGCAACGCGCTTCTGTGCCGCGTCCGCCAGCGCCCGCGCGTACGGCGAGCCCGCGGCGCGCGCGTCGTTCGCGGCGAACCAGTCGCGCAGCGCGTCCCGCTGCGCGGCATCGCCGTCGACGCGGCGGAACGCCGCGAGCGGGACCGCGAACTCGCTGTTCCAGTAGCGGTCGAAGCTCGACGAGAGCTGCGGCACCACCGGACCGGCCGCGAGCAGGTCGAGGTCGTGGTAGTCGAGGTCCTCGCGGGCCTCGAAGTACTCGTCCCCGAGGTTGCGTCCGCCGACCACCGCCGCCGCGTTGTCGGCAATCCACGCCTTGTTGTGCATCCGGCGGTTGATCCGCGAGAAGTCGCCGAGCACCTCCAGCCAGCGCCCCGGCGACCACCAGCTCCGATGGGCGGTGGGGTTGAACAGCCGCACCTCGATGTTCGGATGCGCGTCGAGCTGCGCCAGCGCGGTGTCGGCGTCGGCCAGCGTCCAGTCGTCGATCAGCAGCCTCACGCGCACGCCGCGCTCGGCCGCGGCGAACACGCGGCCGAGCAGCAGCAGGCCCGAGGTGTCGCCGTGGACGATGTAGTACTGCAGGTCGAGCGTGCGCTCGGCGAGCTCGGCGAGCGCCGCGCGCGCGACGAAGGCGTCGAGCCCGCGCTCGAGCGTGACGAACCCCGACGGGCCGGCAGGCGACCCGAGCTGCGCGGCGAACGTATCGTGCAGCCGAGTGCCGGCGGCCGATCCGAGCGCGGTCGAGGGCTGGCGCGGCACCGCCGCGAGATCGATCGACGCGCAACCGGCCGCGGCGAGCAGCGTGGCTGCGGCGAGGGCCGACAGGACGGAGCGGGCGGTCCGGATCACGGCACGGGCAGGGGGCAGGTCGGGGGAGGCTTCACTGTACCCGCTCGCCTGCTGCTCGCGCCCTCTTCCTGCTGTTCTGCTTCCGGTGCCGGCGCGCGCGTCAGCCGGCGCGCCGCACGCCGTACGGCGTCTGCCGCGCCGCCTCGCTGATCGCCAGCACCGCCGGGTGCGACAGCCGGCGCTCGACGGAGATCGCGAAGGCCTGCTCGCGGACCTCCTCGGTGCCACCCACGACGATCACGCCGAGCGCGGCGCAGATCTCTTCGGCCACCAGCGTCGGCGCCGAGAACACGCCCACGCCCTCCTGCGCGAACGCCTTCAGCAGCGCGGTGTCGTCGAACTCCGCGACGATCCTCGGCTGGATGCCCTGGCCCTCGAACCAGCGCATCAGCCGCGGCCGCACGCCGGACTCCTCGCCGTGCAGCAGCCACGGCGCGTCGTGCAGGCAGCGCGGGAACGGACCGCGCAGCCGCGCCGCGAGCGACGGCGCGGCCAGCACCGCGATCCCGCAGTCGATCAGCAGGTGGTTGAACGCCCGCACGCTCACGCTCGCATCCGTCGGCCGGTCCGACAGCACCATGTCCAGCCGGTGCATCGCGAGTTCCCCGAGCAGGTCGGGCAGCCGGCCCTCGCGGCACAGCAGCTTCGGCGGATCGGGGATCGACAGCGCGGGCTGCAGCATCGAGAAGGCCACCGAGCGGCCCAGCACGTTCGAGACGCCGACGCGGAACGTCGTCGCGAGCTCGCCGCGCCGCGAGCGCAGCGCGTCCACCAGCTCGTCGCCGGCAGTGAACGCGCGGTCCGCGTACTCGAACACCATGCGGCCCGTCTCGGTCAGCTCCACGCCGCGGCCGGCGCGGCGCAGCAGCCGCGCGCCCACCTGCTCCTCGAGCAGCCGCAGCTGGCCGCTGATGGACTGCGCGGTGACGTGCAGCGACTCGGCCGCGCGGCCCACGCCGCCGGACTTGGCCACGGTCCAGAAGTAGTGGAGGTGCTTGTAGTTGAGGCTCGCCATCCCCAGGACAATACTTCGGAAAAACCGAAGTGTCGCCCACGAACATTCGAGCGATGGGGGATTTGTCTAGCTCACAGAATCCTCACACGTCGACAGAACCGTCGGGCCGGCTGCTCCGCCGCCCGGACAGGCCCCACCACCCTCCGGTCGACGCCCCCAAAAGGAGACCCTCCATGGCTCGTCGTTCCTTCCTGAAGAATGCCGCCATCGGCGCCGGTGCCGGCACGATCCTCGCGGCCCCCGCCATCGTCAAGGCGCAGCCGACGGTCCGTTGGCGCTGCTCGTCCGGCTTCCCGAAAGCCCTCGACACCATCTTCGGCTCGGCCGAGGACGCCGCCAAGCGCATCTCGGAAGCGACCGGCGGCAAGTTCCAGATCACCGTCGCCGCCGCCGGCGAGATCGTCCCGATGCCGCAGGCCGCCGACGCGGTCGCCGCCGGCACGGTCGAGTGCTCGCACACCGCCGCGTTCTACTACGTCGGCAAGGACCCGGCCTGGGCCTTCGGCTCGTGCATCCCCTTCGGCATGAACTTCCGCCAGATGAACGCCTGGTGGAAGGAGGCGGGCGGCGAGAAGCTGTTCAACGAATTCCTGGCGCCGCAGGGCCTGCGCTACATCCTGTCGGGCAACACCGGCGCGCAGATGGGCGGCTGGTTCCGCAAGGAGATCAACAGCATCGAGGACGTCAAGGGCCTGAAGATGCGGATCCCGGGCCTGGGCGGCCGGCTGTGGGCCGCGATGGGCGCGGTGCCCCAGCAGATCCCCGGCGGCGACATCTACCCGTCGCTCGAGAAGGGCACGATCGACGCGGCCGAGTGGGTCGGTCCGTACGACGACGAGAAGCTCGGCTTCAACAAGGTCGCGAAGTTCTACTACTACCCCGGCTTCTGGGAAGGCGGCGCCTCGCTCGGCTGGCTGGTGAACAACAAGGCCTGGGACGCGCTGCCGGCCGACTACAAGGCGATCTTCACCGCGGCCGCGCACGAGGCGAACGCGACGATGATGGCCAAGTACGACGCGCGCAACGCCCCCGCGCTGCGCCGCCTGATCGCCGGCGGCACGCAGGTCAAGCCCTTCGGTCGTCCGGTCATGGAAGCCTTCTACAAGGCCTCGCAGGACATGTACAAGGAGATCGGCGCGGGCAACGCCAACTTCAAGAAGCTGCACGACTCGTACGCGGGCTTCCAGCGCGAAGCGATCAGCTGGATGCGCGTGACCGAGAACACCTTCGACGACTTCATGGCGGCGATGAAGCGCGCCTGACGACGACGTGACGAACCCGGCGGCCTGCGGGCCGCCGGGTCGATGCCTCTCCTCCTCCTCCTCTATCCGACCCCCCGCGGAGGCTCCGTGAACGCCCTGCTCGGCCTGTCGCGCGTCATCGACGCGATCAGCGAGCGCATCGGCCGGTTCGTCTACTGGCTGCTGCTCGCCGCGGTGCTCATCAGCACCGTCAATGCCATCGCCCGCAAGGCGTTCGACGTCGGCTCGAACGCCTACCTCGAGGCGCAGTGGTACCTGTTCGCGACCGTGTTCATGCTGGGCGCGGGGTGGGTGCTCAAGCACGACCAGCACGTCCGCATCGACATCCTCGCCAGCCGCTGGAGCAAGAAGACCCGCGCATGGATCGAGGTGTTCGGCATCGTGCTGGTGCTGATCCCGATGTGCGTCGTGATCGCGTGGATGTCGCTGCCCTCGGTCTCCGCGGCGATCGCCAGCGGCGAGGTCTCGGCCAATCCCGGCGGCCTGATCCGCTGGCCGCTCTACATCCTGGTGCCGATCGGCATGTGCCTGCTCGCGCTCCAGGCCGTGTCGGAGCTGATCAAGGAAATCGCGTTCCTGGCCGGTCGCGGCGAGGATCCGCACGCCGTCCACGAGCCCTCCGCCGAGGAGCTGCTGCTCGAGGAACTGCGCCGTGAAGCCGAGGCGAAGAACGCCGCCCTCCCCGAAGGAGCCCGGTCATGACCGCCTGGATGGCCGCGAACGTCGCCCCGCTGATGTTCGCCTCGCTGCTCGTCTTCCTGCTGACGGGCTTCCCGGTCGCCTTCGGGCTGGCCGCCACCGGCATCGTCTTCGGCTTCGTCGCGGTGGAGCTGGGTCTCGCGCAGGCGCAGTTCTTCAACGCGCTGCCGCTCCGCCTGTACGGGATCATGTCGAACGACACCCTGCTGGCGATCCCGTTCTTCACCTTCATGGGGCTGATCCTCGAA
>JBAXJZ010000429.1:0-4190 GCA_037137595.1 Burkholderiales bacterium
CAGGGGCGGCAGCGGCACCGGGCGCTCGCTCGATGGCGTGGACGGGGCTCATGGTGCGGCTTATCATTCCACGCCACGCGCGGGGGCGGGAACGAGCACTCATCGGCACGCACACCTCCTTCACCGCATGCGAGATCCCGAGGCCCTGAAACGCCGCATCGCCGAGCTCCAGATCGAGCATCGTGGCCTCGACGCGACGATCGCCGCGTTGGTGGAGGTCGTGCCGATCGACGAACTGCAGGTCCGCCGGCTGAAGAAGCGCAAGCTCCAGATCAAGGACACCATCGTCCTGCTGCAGATGCAGCTGACCCCGGACGTCCCCGCGTGACGTCCGGCGCGCTGCCCGGCGCCGTCGATCCCGACCTGCCCGACGCCGCCCGCGACGCCCTCGCGGACGACGGCCCGCTGGCGCGGGCCATCCCGGGTTTCCGGCCTCGCGCCGGCCAGCAGGCGCTCGCGCAGAGCATCGGCCGCGCCATCGTCGAGCGCGGCACCCTGGTGGCCGAGGCCGGCACCGGCACCGGCAAGACCTACGCCTACCTCGTGCCGCTGCTGCTCGCGGGCGGCAAGGCGATGGTGTCGACGGGTACGCGGCCGCTTCAGGACCAGCTGCACGCGCGGGACCTGCCCGCGGTCCGGGCGGCTCTGGGCGCCGGGCTGCAGACCGCGCTGCTCAAGGGCCGCTCGAACTACGTCTGCCACCACCACCTCCAGCGCCACCTGACCGACGGTCGGTTCCCCGACCCGGCGACGCCGATGAAGCTGCGTCGGATCGCGCGGTTCGCGGCGACCAGCGCCACCGGCGACCGCGCCGAATGCACCGAGCTGCCCGAGGACGACGCGGCCTGGGGCTGGGCGACCTCCACCCGCGAGAACTGCCTGGGGCAGGACTGCCCCGAGCTCGCACGCTGCTGCGTGGTGCGGGCGCGGCGCGAGGCGATGAACGCCGACCTGGTCGTGGTGAACCACCACCTGTTCTGCGCGGACCTCGCGTTGCGGGAGGATTCGCTGGGCGAACTGCTGCCCACGGCCGACGCGGTGGTCTTCGACGAGGCGCACCAGCTGCCCGAGGCCGCGACCGAGTTCTTCGGCGAGGCGGTCTCGACCCGTCAGCTCTTCGAGCTCGCCCGCGACCTCGTCCGCGCCGGCGTGGTCCAGGCGCCCGACGGCGCGGACTGGCGCTCGCTCGCCGACCGGCTCGAGCACTCCAGCCGCGAACTGCGCCTCGCGTTCGAGGCCTCCGATTCGCGTGGCCACGCGCTGCGCGGCGGCGCGCGCGGCGCCGTCTCCAGGCGCTGGACCGCCGAGCAGCTGCGGGCCCTGCCCGAGCTCGACGACGTCCTCGACGCGGTGCTCGCGGACCTGGTGTCGGTCTCGGCCATCGTCGCCAACAACGCCGGACGCGGGCCCGACCTCGACCGCTGCGGGCTGCGTGCGACCGACATCGGCGAGCGGCTGCAGCGCTGGTCGGCCGCGCTCGCGGCCGACGCCCGCGGCCACCGCGCCGGACCGGGCGCGGACCGCGCCGACCCGCAGGCCGACGGCGACGGCGTGTCCGACGACCCCGACTTCGTCCGGCGCCCCGCGCCCGGCGCGGAGGATCCGGCCGTGGTCTGGGCCGAGACCGGCGCGCAGCACGCGACGCTGCGCCGCACGCCGCTGTCGGTCGCGGCCTCGTTCGACAAGCACCGCGCCGGCACGCCGCGCGCGTGGATCTTCCTGTCGGCCACGCTGTCGGTCGGTGGCGACTTCGGCCACTTCGTCGACGCGCTGGGCCTGCACGACGCGCGCTGCGAACGCTGGGAGAGCCCGTTCGACTTCGCGTCGCAGGCCGCGCTGTGGATCCCCCGCGGCCTCGGCGAGACCTCGGCGCCCGGCTTCGCGCAGCGCGTCGCGCAGGCGGCCTGGCCGCTGGTGAAGGCCAACCGCGGCCGCGCCTTCTTCCTCTGCACGACGCTGCGCGCGATGCGCGAGATCGCCGAGCGGCTCGCCGAGCTCGACGCTGCCGACGGCATCGGCCTCACGCGGCTCGTGCAGGGCGAAGCGCCGCGGCCGCTGCTGCTCGAGCGCTTCCGCAGCGAGCCGAACGCGGTGCTCGTCGGCAGCGCGAGCTTCTGGGAGGGCGTGGACGTCGCCGGCGACGCGCTGTCGCTGGTGGTGATCGACAAGCTGCCCTTCGCCCCGCCCGACGATCCGGTGGTGAAGGCGCGCGGCGAGGCGCTGCGGCGGGCCGGCCGCGATCCGTTCTCGCACGAGTCGCTGCCCGCGGCCGCGATGGCGCTCAAGCAGGGCGCGGGGCGGCTGATCCGCTCCGAACGCGATCGGGGCGTGCTGATGGTCTGCGACGAACGACTGGTGACGCGCGGCTACGGACGACGGCTGATCGCGAGCCTGCCGCCCTTCGCGCGGGTGGAGCGCTGGCAGGACGCGCTGCGCTTCCTGCCCGGCGTGGCCGTGGACGACGTGGCCGGTCGCTGAGGTCGGGCGAGCCGCCGGCCCGGTTCAGCCTCTGCGCGATCTCAGCGCCAGACCTGCCACCACGAGCGGTCGTACCCGCGTATGCCCGTCTGGAACAGCGTCGTGTCGGGGAAGTTGCGGCGCAGGATGCGCTCCGAATCGGCGCGAAGGTCCTCGAGACCGAGCTTCTCGTAGGACTTGACCATGATGAACAGCGCTTCCTCGACCGCCGGGGCGTCCTGGTACTGCGCGACCACGCCCTGCGCGCGGTTCACCGCCGCGAGGAAGGCGCCGCGGTTGTAGTAGTACCGCGCGATGTGGACCTCGCCGCCCGCCATCGTGTTGAGCAGGTAGCGCATCCGCGCGCGCGAATCCTCGGCGTAGCGGCTGTCCGGGAAGCGGACCAGCACCTGGCGGAAGGCCTCGAAGGACTCGCGCGCCGCCTTCAGGTCGCGCTCGGACAGGTCCTGGCGTCCCACCGCCGACAGCAGGCCCGCGTCCTCGTTGAAGTTGATCAGGCCCTTCAGGTAGTAGGCGTAGTCGAGCTTGTCGCTGGTGGGGTAGAGGCGGATGAACCGCTCGATGGCGACCAGCGCCTGCGTGCGGTCGTTGTCCTTGTAGTGGGCGTAGGCCTGATCGAGCTGCGCCTGCTGCGCCCAGGTGCCGAACGGATAGCGGGATTCGAGCTTGATCAGCAGCTTCACCGCCTCGCCGTACCGGCCCGAAGCCATCTCGTCCTTGGCCTCGGCGTAGATTTCGTTGGGCGTCATCTTCGCGGTACGATCGACCTGCCCCTGGCCGAAGATGCCGCATCCGGCCAGCCCCGCCAGCACGATCACCGCCGCCGCTGCACGCCGTAGCGCGCGGATCGAGTTCGTCGTCATCCCACCGTCCATGCAAGACCAACCGACCGATTATAGCGAAGGGGGGGCGGCCGGTTCCGCGCTGTTCGACGACGACGCGCCGCTCGCGCCGGAGGGGGCGGCGCCGCGACGGCTGGATGCACGCGGCGGCGCGGGCCAACGCCTGGACCGGTTCGTCGCGGCCGCGATCGACGGCGTCTCGCGCACCCGGATCCAGCGCTGGATCGCGCTCGGGTCCGTGACCGTCGACGGCGTCGCCGCGTTGCCCGGCCGCAGGCTGCGCGGGCTCGAGACGGTCGAGGTCGTGCCGCTGCCCACCGAGGCCGAGCGTGCGTTCGAGCCCGACGAGATGCCGCTCGTCATCGTCCACGAGGACGCGGACCTGATGGTCGTCGACAAGCCGGCGGGTCTCGTCGTGCATCCCGCCCCGGGCCACTGGCGCGGCACGCTGATGAACGGCCTGCTGCACGCGCGGCCCGATTCGGCGGGCCTGCCGCGCGCGGGCATCGTTCACCGGCTCGACAAGGACACCAGCGGGCTGATCATGGTCGCCCGCAGCGAGCGCGGCTTCGAGCGGCTGACCGCCGCGCTCGCCGCGCGGGACATCGGCCGCCGCTACGTCGCGGTGGTCGAGGGCGTGCCGCCCGAGCAGCTGACCGTCGACGCGCCGATCGGCCGCGACCCGCGCGACCGGCTCCGGATGGCGGTCGTCGAGTCCGCCCGCGGCAAGCCCGCGGTCACGCACGTCGCGCGGCTGCAGGCGGGCGAGGGCGTGTCGACCGTCGAATGCAGGCTCGAGACCGGCCGCACCCACCAGATCCGCGTGCATCTCGCGCACCGCGGCCATCGGCTGGTGGGCGACACGCTCTA
>JBAXJZ010000430.1:0-4185 GCA_037137595.1 Burkholderiales bacterium
GTGCGTGCAGGCCGGTGAAGCGCGCGCTCCGGCACAGGTTCTCGCGGCCGCCGTCGCACCATCGGCAGTGCAGGCAGGCGTCGTGCAGCCACGGCGCGCCGACCCGGTCGCCGGGCTCGAAGGCCTCGACCGCGGCGCCGCGCGCGATCACCTCGCCGACGATCTCGTGGCCGGGGACGATCGGCAGCGCGGGCGGGACGAGCTCGCCGTCGACCAGGTGCAGGTCGGTGCGGCACACGCCGCAGGTCCGCACGCGCAGCACCAGTTCGCCCGGGCCCGGCGAGGGGAGCGGCAGCGTGACCGGCCGCAGGCGTCGGCCGCCGTCGAAGGCCATCGCGCGGAACGACGCGGGCGTCACGGCCGCGGCGGCGCTCATCGGACGATCCACGGCGCGGCGAGCACCGTCGCGGCGATCGCGACGGCCATGGTCGCGAAGCCCGCGGCGACCGGGCGGCCGAGCGCGGCGGTGCCCGCGACGCGGGCGACGCAGGCCTTGAACACGAGGTTCGCGATCACCGCCACCGCGACCGCGGCGACCGCGCCGTGCGGGTCGATCCGGCCCTCGCCGTACAGCCTGAACGCGGTCAGCGTGATCGCGTCGACGTCGGTGAGCCCCGAGATCGCGGCCACCGCGAACAGTCCGCGCTCGCCGATGCGCGCGGTCGCCCAGGCGGCGATCAGCGAGATCGTCCCGTAGGCGGCACCGAAGCCGAGGGCGACCCGCAGGTCCGTCGGGTTGCTCACCACCGGCAGCGGCAGCTCGCCCTCGCGGCGGGCGCGCGGCAGCAGCCACGCTGCCACCGGCAGGCTCGCGAGGATCGCCGCGCCCGCGACCGACGCCACCGCGGGCAGCAGCGCCGGCTGCGCGACCGCAGCCAGGATCGCGAGCCGCACGAGCATCGTCAGGTTCGACAGCAGCACCATCGAGGCGGCGAGCGCGGCGCCGCCGCCGGCCCGCGCGTGCCGGGCGAACACCAGCGTGGTCGCGGTCGACGAGACCAGGCCGCCGGCGATCGCCGCGAGCGGCGCGCCGTAGCGCCGGCCGGCGAAGCGCAGCAGCAGGAAGCCGGCGAGGCCGACGCCGGCCACCAGCACCACCATCAGCCAGATGTCGCGCGGATTCAGCGAGCCGTTCGGCCCGTAGGCGCGGTCGGGCACCAGCGGCAGCGCGACGAAGGTCAGCGCGCCGAACTGCAGCACCGGGATCAGGTCGTCGCGGCCGACGCGGCCGGCCACGCCGTGCAGCTCGGTCTTGAAGACGAGCAGCGCCGCGACCACGATCGCGAGCGGCACCGCGAGCCGCAGGTCGCCCAGGCCGCAGAGCACACCGAGCGCGCCGGTGACGACCATCGCCACCATCGAGGTGGTCGGCGGCTCATCGCGGACCCGGTGGTCGTGCCAGTAGGCCGCGATCGCCAGCGCGACGATCGTCGCGAGGCCGACCGGAACGATCGCCGGCAGGTCGAGATCTCGGCTCAGCCCACCGATCAGCGTGCCGAGCAGGCTGACCAGCGCGAAGGTGCGCACGCCGCGCGAGTCGCGCTTGCGCTCACGCTCGACGCCCACCAGCAGGCCGATCGCCAGCCCGGTGCCGTAGCGCCAGGCGTCGGCCGACAGCACCGGGTCCATCGCGGGCGCGATCCGTGCGGGCCGCGCCCGACGGTCAGTGCGCGAACAGCACCGGCACCGTCATCGACTCGAGCACGGTCCGCGTCGCGCCCCCCATCACGAACTCGTAGGCGCGCGAGTGGCCGTAGCCGCCCATGATGATCAGGTCCGCGTTGAAGTCGTCGGCCCGCGACAGGATCTGGTTGCCGATGTCGGTCTCCTTCGAGGTGGTGCCCGACACGTTGGCCTTCACGCCGTGGCGCGCGAGGAAGCCTGCGATGTCCGCACCCGGCACGTCGCCGTGGCCGCCGCGTCCTGCGCGCGCATTAAACGTCGTGACCTGGACCTCGTCGGCGTCGCGCAGCAGCGGCATCGACGAGCTGGTGGCGCGGGCGGACTCGCGGCTCGCGTTCCACGCCAGCATCGGCCGGCGGCCCACGGTCGGGAACTCGCCGGTGTAGGGCACGACGAGCACCGGTCGACCCGAGCCCATGATCACGCGGCCGATGAAGTCGGGCGTCACGTCGTTGGCCGCGTCGTCGTCGTACTGGCCGACCACGATCAGGTCCGCGTAGCGGCCGTGTTCGTTGACCACCGCGGCCGGATCGCCCGCCTCGGAGCGCCATTCGACCGGACGCTCGAGCGTGGGGGCGATGCGCTCGAACGCGGCGCGCGCCTCGGCGTCCTTCTTCTCCTGGAAGCGCAGCAGTTCCTGCGCGACGAAGGCGCCGCCGTCGGCCACGAAGGGCTCGCTGTACAGCGGCGACATGATGCTGTAGACGGCCGCGAGGTGCGCGTCGTGCCGCTCGGCGAGGCGGGCCGCGATCTGCAGCCGGCGCCCGGCGCGGTCGGTGGAGTCGAAGTGGGCGAGGATGGTCTTGTAGCCGAAGCTCATGTCCGCTCCTGGGTCTCGGTGTCGGTCGTTCGGCCCCGCTCGGGCCGTGGTGGGAACAGCGTACGGCGCTGCCGCCGGATCGACTTGACGTGTGTCAACGGATCCGGCGGCGTCCCGTGGCCGATGATCGGACGCCGGGGACCGACGTGGCAAGCCGGGCCGTGCCGGTCGGGGCGACGGAGCGGCTACCATTGCCGCTTCCGCACGGAGCCGACATGAACGCGCTCGACCGACTGAAGACGATGACCACGGTGGTCGCCGACACCGGCGACTTCAACGCGATGAAGGCCTACGCGCCGCGCGACGCGACCACCAACCCCACGCTGATCCTCAAGGCGGTCGGCAAGCCCGAGTACCGCGGGCTGCTCGACGAGACCGTGGCCGCCCATCGCGGCGAGCCGCTCGACGCTGTGGTCGATCGGCTGCTGGTGCGCTTCGGCCGCGAGATCCTGGCGATCGTGCCGGGGCGGGTGTCCACCGAGGTGGACGCGCGGCTGTCGTTCGACGCGGAGGCCACGGTCGAGCGTGCGAGGCGGATCATCGGACTCTACGAGGCCCAGGGCATCGGCCGCGACCGCGTGCTGATCAAGATCGCCTCGACCTGGGAGGGCATCGGCGCGGCCGAGCGGCTCGAGCGCGACGGCATCCGCTGCAACCTCACGCTGCTGTTCGGCTTTCCGCAGGCGGTGGCCTGCGCGGACGCGGGCGTCACGCTGATCTCGCCCTTCGTCGGCCGCATCTACGACTGGTACCGCAAGCGCGACGGCGTCGATTTCGACGGCGAGTCCGATCCCGGCGTGGCGTCGGTGCGGCGGATCTTCGCCTACTACAAGAAGTTCGGGTATCCGACCGAGGTGATGGGCGCGAGCTTCCGCAACGTCGGCCAGATCCTCGCGCTCGCGGGCTGCGACCTGCTCACGATCAGCCCCGAGCTGCTCGAGTCGCTGCGCGGCTCGGAGGCCGACGTGCCGCGGCGGCTCGACGCCGTGGCGGCCGCCCGCCAGCCGGTCGAGCGCGTGCGCTTCGACGAGAAGCTCTTCCGCTTCGAACTGAACGAGGACGCGATGGCCTCGGACAAGCTGTCGGAAGGCATCCGCGCGTTCGTCGCCGACGCGCGCAAGCTCGATGCGCTGATCACGGAGGCGGCGGCGCGCTGATCGCGGATCCGGCTGCGCGCCCTCAGCTCCGTCCGGTGCTGCCGAAACCGCCCGCGCCGCGCGCGCTGGCCTCGAAGTCCTGCACGACGCGGAACCGCGCGCGAGCGACCGGCACGATCACCATCTGCGCGATGCGTTCCATCGGCTGGACGGTGAAGGTGCCGACGTCGCCGGCCGCCGGCGGGTTGCGGTTCCAGCACGAGACCATCAGCGGGCCCTGGTAGTCCGAGTCGATCAGTCCGACCAGGTTGCCGAGCACGATGCCGTGCTTGTGGCCCAGGCCGGACCGCGGCAGCAGCACCGCCGCGTAGCCCGGATCACCGAGGTGGATGGCGAGGCCGGTCGGGATCAGCACGGTCTGGCCCGGCGCGATCGACAGCGGCGCGTCGATGCAGGCGCGCAGGTCGAGCCCGGCGCTGCCGTCGGTGGCGTAGGCCGGCAGCGCGTCGCGCACGCGGTCATCGAGGATCCTGAGGTCGACGTCGATCATGGGGGCGGGGACGGCAGGGCCGGCGAGCGGCGGGC
>JBAXJZ010000431.1:0-4184 GCA_037137595.1 Burkholderiales bacterium
CGGGGCCGCTGGCGGGCGGTGCCGTCGCGCTCGATCGACCGATCGTGAGCCTGTCGAACGGGGCCGGGCAGGTCGCGGCGCTCGCGCGCCGGCGCGGCGGCTGGGTCATCACGCATCTCGAGGGCCCGAGCGTGCCGCTCGTCAACGGCGAGCCGATCGGGCTGACCTCGCACGCGCTGCGGCACGACGACCTGATCGAGCTCGCGGGCGCGATCTTCCAGTTCCTGTCCGGTCCGCCGCCGCCCTGAGCCGCCGACCATGACGCGGCACGACCTCTTCCCGATGCGGACCCGGCGGCTGGCGATGGGGCTGGTCCTGGTCGGGCTCGCGGTCGCCTGCGAACTCGGTGCGATCCGTCTGCCGCTGGTCGACACGCTCGACCGCTACCTCTACGACACGCGGCTGCGGCTCCAGCCCGCGAAGCCGAACAACCGCGTGATGATCGTCGACATCGACGAGCGCAGCCTGCGCGAACAGGGCCGCTGGCCGTGGTCGCGCGAGACGCTCGGCAAGCTGACGACGATCGTCGGCAAGGACGGCGGCGCGCGCGCGATCGGCTTCGACATGGTCTTCGCCGAGCCGCACGCGCAGCAGGACCCGATGCTGATGCGCGCGCTCACCGGCACGCCCACGGTGCTCGGCTACTACTTCTCGAGCGAGCTCGGCGCGGTCTCGACCGGCCTGCTGCCGCCCGCGGTGCTGCCGGCGAGCGCACTGCAGGCCCGCCGGATGTCGGTGACGAGCTGGAACGGCTACGGCGCCAACGTCGTGCCGCTGCAGCGCGCGGCCCGCGGCGCGGGCTTCTTCAACCCGGTGATCGACCGCGACGGCGTCGTCCGCTCGCTGCCGCTGCTGGCCGAGTACAAGGGCCAGCTCTACGAGTCCCTCGCGGTCGCGACCTTGCGCACCTACTTCGGCGGCGCGCCGCTCACGCTGCGGGCGGACGGTCTGCACGCCGACAGCCTGGGGTTCGGACCGACCGGCGAGCATGCGCGCGTGCCGATCTCGGAGGGCACGACCGCGCTGGTGCCGTTCCAGGGCCGCGGCGGACCGTCGTCCTCGCGCTTCCGGTACGTGTCGGCCACCGACGTGCTCGAGGGGCGGATCGAGCCGCGGCTGTTCCGCGACCGGATCGTGCTGGTCGGCACCTCGGCGCCCGGCCTCACCGACCTGCGGGCCACGCCGACGAGCGAGGTGTATCCGGGCGTGGAGATCCACGCGTCGCTGATCGCGGGCGCGCTCGAGGGCACGATCCGCACCAAGCCCTCCGAGGCGCCGGCGATCGCGGCGGTCGCGATCGGGCTGGTCGGCGGCGTCGCCGCGCTCGCGATGGCCGGTGCCGGCGTGATCGGCGTGGCGGCGATCACGCTCGTCGGCCTGTCGACGCTGTTCGCGTGGAACGCGATCGCCTACGCCAACTTCGGCTGGGTCGTGCCGCTCGCCGCGGGCGTGCTCGCGCTGCTCGCGGCGGCCACCGCCAACCTGGTCGCCGGCTACGTGACCGAGGGCCGCTCGCGGCGCGCGGTGATCGGCCTGTTCGGCCAATACGTCGCGCCGCAGCTGGTCGAGCGCATGACGCACGATCCGGACAACTATCCGCTCGAGAGCCAGAACAAGGAGCTGACGATCCTGTTCGCCGACATCCGCGGCTTCACGCGGATGGCCGAGGGCATGGACCCGCAGGTGCTGCGCGACTACCTGAACCGCTTCCTCACCTCGATGACCGAGGTGATCCACGCCTACAACGGCACCGTCGACAAGTACATCGGCGACGCGGTCATGGCCTTCTGGGGCGCGCCGGTCGACGACCCCCAGCACGCCGACCACGCGGTGGCCGCGGCGATCGCGATGCAGCGCGAGGTCGACCGGCTGAACGCGGAGTTCGAGTCGCTCGGCTGGCCGCCGCTGGTGGTCGGCATCGGCATCAACACCGGCGTGGTCCGCGTGGGCGACATGGGCTCGCGGCTGCGGCGCGCCTACACGGTGATCGGCGACGCGGTGAACCTCGCCGCGCGTCTCGAGGGCCTGTCGAAGAAGTACGACCTGCCGATCGTGATCGGCGACGCGACGCGGCGCTCGGTCCGCGCGATCGCGCTGCAGTACGTCGCGCAGTCCGAGGTCTACGGCCGCAGCGAGCCGGTGAAGGTCTGGCAGCCGGTGCCGCCCGATCCGATGGCCTACGAGGCCGCGCTGTCGCTCGAGCTGCGCACCGCCGACGCGCCCGAGGCGCCGCGCCGGGAGCCGGTGGCATGAAGCTGCGCGTGCTCGGCTGCAGCGGCGGAATCGGCGCGCGCGCGCGAACGACCTCCTTCCTCGTCGACGACGACATCCTCGTCGACGCGGGAACCGGCGTGGAGGACCTGAGCGTCGACGAGCTCGAGCGGATCGACCACGTGTTCCTGTCGCACTCGCACCTGGACCATGTGCTCGCGCTGCCGCTGATCGTCGATTCGGTGGGGGCGCGCCGGAAGAAGCCGCTGGTGGTGCATGCGCTGCCGGAGACCATCGCCGCGCTGCGCCAGCACATCTTCAACTGGGTGATCTGGCCGGACTTCACCGAGATCCCCCACTACGATCGGCCGTGGATGGTGTTCGAGCCGATGCCGCTGGGCGCGACCGTCGAGGTCGACGGGCGCTCGGTGCGCAGCATCCCGGCGAACCACACCGTGCCCGCGGTGGGCTTCCACCTGTTCGCCTCGACCGGCTCGCTGGTGTTCTCCGGCGACAGCTGGCCCACCGACGAGTTCTGGCGGGTGGTCAACGGCATCCGCGACCTGCGCCACCTGATCATCGAGACCGCGTTCTCCAACAAGGAGCGCGACCTCGCGATCACCGCGAAGCACCTCTATCCGATCGAGCTCGGCGAGCAGCTGCAGAAGCTGCGCACCCAGCCGCAGGTGCTGGTCACGCACCTGAAGCCCTCGGACGCCGACACCATCGCGCGCGAGATCGAGGCCTGGGCGGGCCGCTCGCAGCCTAAGCTGCTCGAGCGCGGGCAGATCCTCGAGTTCTGACGCGCGCGGCGCGCGCGCGGGCCGGCCGCCGCCGTGCGTCCGGAGGGGGCGTCGCGCGCCGATCGTCCGTCGCCCCGCGGCCTCCGTCCGTGCCGAGAGGTCGCCGCAGGGCCCTCGTTCTCGACCGGCTGACCCGTCAAGCGACGAATTGGGGCGGTCCGGTGCCGCAATTGGTGACGCGATATGTCACCTGCACGTCGCGTCGGGTGACGCAGCGCGTCACCCCCCTCCGCGTGCCCCGGCGGCGGACGGACCGCTCGCGGACCGTCCGCGTCCGTCCGTCGACCGAGGGGCTCGAGGTGCGTGACGGAGTTCACGCTGGCACGGACTTGGCTCTATGTCCCTGCGTCCCCCGCGGCGGTCGCGGAACGGATGATCTCTCAAACGGAGTAGAGAACATGTCCAAGCAAGTGCAAAAAGGCTTCACCCTCATCGAGCTGATGATCGTCGTGGCCATCATCGGCATCCTGGCGGCGGTCGCCATCCCGGCCTACCAGGACTACACGGTCCGTGCGAAGGTCACCGAGGGCGTCGCCGCGGCCGGTGCCGCGAAGGCCAGCGTCGCCGACTTCTACATGACGAACGCGACCTTCCCGGCGAACAACGCGTCGGCCGGTCTGGACACCAACACGAACTACGCGACGAACTACGTCCAGAGCCTGACCGTCACCAACGGCACCGTCTCGGTGGCGTTCGCCGCGATCGGCACGGGCGTGACCGCCGGCCACAAGATCGACTACGTGCCGACGGCCACCTCGGTCGGCGCGATCAACTGGGACTGCAAGGGCTCGGGCACGACCCTGCTCGCCAAGTTCCGTCCGGCCAACTGCCGCTGACGGCAAGGTGCCGGCTTCGGCCGGCACCCCGAGCCGCACTGGCACCGTTCCCCGACCAGGGTGGCTCGGCCCTCCTCAATCGGATCCTCAACGCAAGGAACAGAACCATGACCACCCGACTGACTAGGACCGAGCGTCTTCAGGCCGGCTTCACCCTGATCGAACTGATGATCGTCGTGGCGATCATCGGCATCCTGGCCGCGGTCGCCATCCCGGCTTACCAGGACTACACCGTCCGCGCCAAGGTCACCGAAGGTGCAGTCGCCGCCGCCGCCGTGCAGGCCAGCGTCGCCGACTTCTACATGACGAACGCGACCTTCCCGGCGAACAACGC
>JBAXJZ010000432.1:0-4177 GCA_037137595.1 Burkholderiales bacterium
GCCCGCTGCCCCGGCGCCCGTGGCGGCCGCACCCGTTGCGCCGCCCGCCGCCGAACCCGCCCGCCCGTCGCTGGCCGCGACGGTCTCGCCGCTGCCCCAGCTCCGACCGTCGCTCGCCGGGTCGGTCGAGTCCCCGTCTTCGAAGAGGTGAACGCATGAGCGCGTCCCCGCTGCGCTTCCTGATCGTCGACGACTTCTCGACGATGCGCCGGATCATCCGGAACATCCTCAAGGAGATCGGGCACGCCGACGCCGACGAGGCGGAGGACGGCCAGGTGGCGCTCCAGAAGCTGCGGGCGTCGCGGTTCGACTTCGTGGTGTCGGACATCAACATGCCGAACATGACCGGCTTCGAGCTGCTGAAGGCGATCCGCGCCGACGACACGCTCAAGGATCTGCCGGTGCTGATGGTGACCGCCGAGGCGCGCAAGGAGGACATCGTCCTCGCCGCGCAGTCGGGCGCCTCGGGCTACATCGTCAAGCCGTTCAACAAGGCCACGCTGGAGGACAAGGTGCAGAAGATCCTCCAGAAGACCGCCGCCTGACGCCGCCCGTCGGCCGGGGCTCAAGTCCCGGCGCACGGCGCGGATGTGGCGGGAATCCACCGCCCTATTCGGCCCTTCGCCCGCGGACCGCACCGGGACAATCCCGTGACGGTCCCACACGGCGAACATGGCTGAATCCTCCGAAGATCGCGACGAGCGGCGGCTACCCGCCTCCGAACGCAAGCTGCAGCAAGCTCGCGAGAGCGGCGACGTTCCGCGCTCGCGCGAGGCCGCGCACGCGGCTGCGCTGCTCGCGGCCATCGCCTGCGTCGCGCTCTACGGCCCGACCTTCGCCGAGCGTTCGCTGGGCCTGCTGCGGGGCGCGCTGCGCTTCGATCGCACGCTGACGCGCGAGCCCGAGCGTGCCCTCGCGCACGCGGGCACGGTCGCCTACGAGGCGATGTGGGCGGCGATGCCGCTGCTCGTCACGCCGCTGGTGGCCGGACTCGCGGCGACCCTGGCGATCGGGGGCCTGGTCCTGACCTTCAAGCCGGTGACGCCGGACCTCTCGCGGCTCGATCCGATCACCGGACTGGGTCGGCTGTTCTCGCGCGATTCGGCGATCGACCTCGCCAAGCTGGTGCTGATCGCCGCCGCGATCGGCGGCACCGGCGCGTGGATCGCGGCCGACGGCATCGGCCGCTTCATCGCCTACTCCGGCCTGCCGCTGCCCGGCGCGCTCGCCGCGGCCGCGCACGACCTGCGCGGCGGGCTGCTGACGGTGGCCGGGGTGGTGGTGGCGGCCGCGCTGCTCGACGGTCCGCTGCAGATCTTCCGCTACCGGAAGAAGCTGATGATGACCCCGACCGAGGCCAAGAACGAGGCCAAGGAGTCGGAGGGCAATCCGTTCGTCAAGGGCAAGATCCGCGAGCGCCAGCGTTCGATCTCGCGCGGCCGGATGCTGGCCGCGGTGCCGACCGCCGACGTCGTGGTGACCAACCCGACGCACTTCGCGGTGGCGCTGAAGTACGAGGACGGTGCGATGAGCGCGCCGAAGGTCATCGCCAAGGGCGCGGACCTGCTCGCCGCGCGGATCCGGGAGATCGCGCAGGAATCCGGCGTGCCGCTGCTCGAATCGCCGCCGCTGGCGCGGGCGCTCTACAAGCACGTCGAGGTCGACCGCGAGATCCCGGCGGCGCTCTATTCGGCGGTGGCGCAGGTGCTCGCCTGGGTCTACCAGCTGAACCAGCACGCGGCGGGCCGCGGCGCGCGGCCGGCCGAGCCGGGCATCGTCCTGCCGCCGGGCCTCGATCCGAAGGGGGCCTCTGAATGAGCGCGCGTCCGCCCGCGGGGCCGTTCCCGGCGCTGCCGTTCCCGCTGCCGCGCGCCCAGGCGTTCGCGGCGCCGGTGCTGATCGTGCTGCTGCTGGCGATGCTGGTGCTGCCGATCCCGGCGTTCCTGCTCGACGTCTTCTTCTCGTTCAACATCGCGATCGCGCTGATCGTGCTGCTGGTCGCGTCCTACACGATCAAGCCGCTGGACTTCGCCGCGTTCCCGACGATCCTGCTGATCACCACGATGCTGCGGCTGGGCCTGAACGTGGCCTCGACGCGTGCGGTGCTGATGCACGGTCACACCGGCCCGGACGCGGCCGGCAAGGTGATCGAGGCGTTCGCGAACTTCCTGATCGGCGGCAACTTCGCGGTCGGCCTGATCGTGTTCGCGATCCTCACGGTCATCAACTTCGTCGTGGTGACCAAGGGCGCGGGCCGGATCGCCGAGGTGTCGGCGCGGTTCGCTCTCGATGCGATGCCCGGCAAGCAGATGGCGATCGACGCCGAGCTGAACGCCGGTGCGATCGACGACAAGGAAGCCCGGCGCCGGCGCCTGGAGGTCTCGCAGGAGGCGGACTTCTACGGCTCGATGGATGGTGCGTCGAAGTTCGTGCGCGGCGATGCGATCGCCGCGATGCTGATCCTCGCGATCAACATCGTCGGCGGTCTCGCGATCGGCCTGCTGCAGCACAACCTCAGCCTCGAGCGCGCCGCGTCGAACTACGTGCTGCTGGCGATCGGCGACGCGCTCGTCGCGCAGATCCCGGCGCTGGTGGTGTCGCTGGCGGCCGGCCTGATCGTCTCGCGCGTCGGCGCCGACGAGGATGTCGGCGCGCAGGTCGGCGGGCAGCTGTTCCGCACGCCGCGTGCGCTGGGCCTGTCGGCCGGCGTGCTGGGCCTGCTGGGCATCATCCCCGGCATGCCGCACGTGGCCTTCCTGATGCTGGCCGGCGCCTGCGGCTGGGCCGCGTGGTGGCTGACGCAGCGGCAGCAGGCGGAGGCGGAACGCGCCGCGCAGCCGGCGCCCGCGCCGACCGCCGCCGCGCCGTCGACCGAGGCGTCCTGGGAGGACGTCGTGCCGGTGGACATGCTGGGGCTGGAAGTCGGCTACCGGCTGATCCCGATGATCGAGCGCACCACGGCGAGCGACCTGCTCGCGCGCATCAAGGGCGTTCGCAAGAAGTTCGCCAACGAGGTGGGGTTCCTGCCGCCGGCGGTCCACATCAAGGACAACCTCGAGCTTCGGCCGAACACCTACCGCGTGACGCTCAAGGGCGCCGTGGTGGGCGAGGGCGAGGCCTTCCCGGACCGCTTCCTCGCGATCAACCCCGGCCACGCGATGGGGCAGCTCGCGGGCACCCCGACCCAGGATCCGGCCTTCGGCCTGCCGGCGGTGTGGATCGACGGCTCCCAGCGCGACGAGGCGCAGGTGGCCGGCTACACCGTGGTCGACGCGGCCACCGTCGTCGCCACGCACCTGAACCACCTGATGGGCATCCACGCCTCCAAGCTGCTCGGCCGCGCCGAGGTCCAGCAGCTGCTCGAGCACCTGGCGAAGTACGCCGGCAAGCTCGCCGAAGAGACGGTGCCGAAGCTGCTGTCGATCTCGGCGCTGCAGAAGGTGCTGCAGAACCTCCTCGACGAGGGCGTCAACGTGCGCGACCTGCGGACGATCGTCGAGTCGCTCGCCGAGCAGGCGCCGCGCACGCAGGACCCGGTGGAGCTGACCCGCGAGGTGCGGATCGCGCTCGCGCCGGCGATCGTCGACCAGATCTACGGGACCGCCCGGGAGCTGGAGGTGATCGCCTTCGACCCGAACCTCGAGAACCTGCTCGCGCAGGCGCTCGCGCCCGGCGCCGCCGCGGCCGGCGCCCTCGAGCCCGGTGTGGCCGACCTGGTGGCGAAGGCGTCCGCGGACGCCGCGTCGCGCCAGGAGAGCGCGGGGCTGCCGCCCTGCCTGCTGGTGCCCGACCGCATCCGCGTGCCCGTCGCGCGGCTGCTGCGCAAGGCCGCGCCGCGGCTGCGCGTGCTCGGTCACGCCGAGATCCCTGACACGCATTCGATCCGGATCGGCCGGATCATCGGAGACGCGACATGAACGTGATGCGATTCGTCGGACGCACGTCCCGCGAGGCGATGCGCAAGCTGCGCGACGCCCTCGGTCCCGACGCGCTGGTGCTGGCCAACCGGCCCTGCGCGGAGGGCGTCGAACTGCTCGCGGCAGCGCCCGGTGCGCTGCAGGGGCTGTCTGCATCGCCCGGCGAGCCGGCCGTCGAGGCCGCGCGCACCGTCGCGGCCGGCGGCGCCGCCCACGTCGCGGAGGAGGCCGCCGCGGTGCCCGCGGGCATGAGCACCGTG
>JBAXJZ010000433.1:0-4173 GCA_037137595.1 Burkholderiales bacterium
GAAGCGCTCGAACCGCTTCCAGTACGCGCGGAGCCGCTGCTGCATGCGGATCTCCTCGGTCTCGTCGTGCAGCGTGATCAGCTCGATGCGCGAGCCGTCGGAGCCGTGCGTGGTGTGCCGCATCAGCCGGCAGATCCGCATCGAGCCGTCTCGGCCGTGGATGCGCCGGGTGAGCGTCGTCGGCAGGTGCTCGCCGCGCAGCGCGCGCTGCCGCTGCTCGAGGATCATCTCGCGGTCCTCCGAGGCCATCCATTCGATCGGGTCGCGGCCGATGAGGTCCTCGGCGCGGTAGCCGAACATCTCGCAGTAGGCGCGGTTCACCTTCAGCAGCCGGAAGCTCGCGTCCTGGATCGACTTCGGCGACGGCGACTCCTCGAAGAGCAGCCGGAACATCTCGTTGTCGCGGATCAGCGCATCGACCCGCATCCGGTCGGCGGTCAGGTCCTCGGTGAGGTTGCAGAACCAGAAGCCGCCGCGCGGGTCGGCGATCACCCGCATGCGCACCCGAAGCAGCAGCGCACGGCCGTCGCGTCGCAGGTAGCGGCGCTCGACGCTGCGGGTGGTGCCCTCGGCGGCCAGCCGGGCCCACTGGGACTGATCGGCGCGGGCGCGCATGAACTCGTCGAGGTGCTCGGGCGCGACCATGAAGACCGGGTCGCGCCCGATGAGCTCGGACGCCTCGTAGCCCATCAGCTCGCAGTACGCCGGATTGACCGCGATCAACCGCATGTCCGAGCCCTGCACGCAGGCGGGCAGCGGCGCGCGGGTGAAGAACGCGTCGTGCCAGCGGCGCAGCAGGTCGACCTCGGCGCGGGCCGGCGTGGGGTCGGGCTGCGGCGTGGCGACGCAGAGCAGCCGCGGCCCCTCGGGGCCCGCCTCGACCTCCACCGCGACGCGGACGCGGACACGCCGGCCGTCGGCGCAGCCCCAGGCGGTCTCCCAGGCCACCGGCCCCTCGACCTGGGCCCGCCGCATCAGCGCGGTCACGCCCGAGGCCGCCAGCGCCGGATCGATCCGTTCGCCGTGCACCCCGCCGTCCCAGCCCAGGCGTTCGCGCGCGGCACGGTTCCAGGCGAGCACTCGGCCGTCGGCCGCGAGGTGCAGCACCATCACGCCGAGCGCGTCGAGCGCGGACGCGAGCGGCGCCGGACGGGGGCGGCCGACCGCGGCCGGCACGGCCGACGCGGCGACGGCCGCCGGACGCTCGGCGTCCACCCCTGGGGCGGGCGCGACCGGATCGGAGGAAGGCTGTGTCGGCAGGACCGCGCTCATCGGACGGGAGGAGGCCGTGTCGCCTCGGGTGCGACCCGATTCTGCCACGGCCCGGCCCGTCGGACGGTCCGGCCCGAGGCATACTGCGCGGCTTGCGGAGGAGACGACATGGATCGATCGACCCTGGACACGGCGCGCCTCGATCTCGCGGCCGCGCTGCGCGGCGCCGCCCGGCACGGACTGAACGAGGGCGTGTGCAACCATTTCAGCGTCGAGGTCGGCGAGGACCGCTACCTGATCAATCCGCAGGGCCTGCACTGGTCCGAGGTCACGCCGGGCGACGTGCTGCTGATCGACGGCGAAGGCCGCGTGCTCGAGGGCCGGCACGCGCTGGAACCGACGGCGTTCTTCATCCACAGCCGGATCCATCGGCGGCATCGCCACGCGAAGGTCGTGCTGCACACCCACATGCCCTATGCGACCGCGCTGACGCTGGTGGAGGGCGGCCGGCTCGAATGGTGCGGCCAGGGCGCGTTGCGCTTCTTCGGTCGGGTGGCCTACGACGACGCCTACAACGGTCTGGCGCTCGACACCGCCGAGGGCGACCGGATCGCGTCGCAGCTCGACGCCGGCCGCGACGTGATGTTCATGGCGAGCCACGGCGTGACCGTCGTCGGCCGCACGATCGCCCACGCCTTCGACGACCTGTACTACCTGGAACGCGCCTGCATGCACCAGGTGCTGGCGGTTCAGGCTGCCGCCGGCCGGCCGCTGCGCCGCGTGCCCGACGCGATGGCCGCCGCGGTCTCGGCCCAGATCGAGGGCGAGCGCCAGCAGTCCGACCTGCACTTCGAGGCGCTCAAGCGCCTGCTCGACCGCGACGCCCCGGGCTGGCGCGCGCTCTGAGGGGACCCGCACCATGTCCCCCATCCTGCTGCGCAGTCACCTCGCCGGCCGCTGGATCGGCGAGACGCCCGCGACCCCGCTCGCGCACGCGGTCACCGGCGAGACCGTCGCCTTCACCCATCGCGAGGCACCCGACTTCGGCGAGGCGCTCGCCTACGCCCGCGGGCCGGGCCTGTCGGGCCTGCTGGCCCTGGATTTCCAGAAGCGGGCCGCGATCCTGCGTGCGCTCGCCAAGCGCCTGACCGAGCGCAAGGAAGCGCTCTACGAGGTATCGGCCTGGACCGGCGCCACGCGGCGCGACGGCTGGATCGACATCGAGGGCGGCATCGGCACGCTGGTCGCCTACGCGGCGCTGGGCGCGTCCGAGCTGCCCTCGGGCAACCTGGTGCACGAAGGGCCGGCGACGCCGCTCGGCAGGAAGGGCGTCTTCGCCGGCACCCATGTGCTGGTGCCGCGCCGCGGCATCGCGGTCCACGTCAACGCGTTCAACTTCCCGGTCTGGGGCCTGCTCGAGAAGTTCGCGCCGGCCTTCCTCGCCGGCGTGCCCTGCATCGGCAAGCCGGCGACGGCCACCGCCTACCTCACCGAGGCGCTGGTCCGCGAGATCGACGCCACCGGCCTGCTGCCGCCCGGCGCGCTGCAGCTGGTGATCGGCGGCACCGGCGACCTGCTCGACCGGCTCGACGGCCGGGACGTCGTCACCTTCACCGGCTCGGCGGACACCGCGGCGATGCTGCGCGCGCATCCCAATCTGGTCCGCCAGTCGATCCCGTTCAACGCCGAGGCCGACTCGCTGAACGCCGCGATCCTGGGGCCGGACGTCGAGCCGGGCAGCGCCGAGTTCGGCCTGTTCGTCGACGAGGTCGTGCGCGAGATGTCGGTGAAGGCCGGCCAGAAGTGCACCGCGATCCGCCGGGCGATCGTGCCGCGCGCACGGCTCGACGCGGTCGCGCAGGCGCTGCGCGCGAAGCTCGCGGCGCTGGTGGTCGGCGACCCGTCGCTCGAGGGCGTGCAGATGGGGGCGCTGGCCTCGCGCGCGCAGCAGCGCGACGTCGGCGAGCGGGTCGCCGCGCTCGCGGCCGACTGCGAGACGGTGTTCGGTGCGGCCGACGGGTTCGCGCCGCGCGGCGAGCGGGTGGCCGACGGCGCGTTCTTCGCGCCCACGCTGCTGCTGTGCGCGCGCCCGCGCGAGACCGCGTCGGTCCACGAGGTCGAGGCCTTCGGGCCGGTCAGCACGCTGATGCCCTACGACGACCTCGACGACGCGATCGAGCTCGCCGCGCGCGGTCGCGGCAGCCTGGTCGCGTCGCTGGTCACCGGCTCGCCGGCGGTCGCCGCCGAGGCGGTGCCGCGGCTGGCGGCCTGGCACGGGCGGCTGCACGTGCTCGATGCCGAGTCCGCGGCCGAATCGACCGGCCACGGCTCGCCGCTGCCCGGGCTCAAGCACGGCGGCCCGGGCCGGGCCGGCGGCGGCGAGGAGCTCGGCGGGCTGCGCGCGGTGACCCACTACCTGCAACGCGCGGCGGTCCAGGGCTCGCCCACGATGCTCACCGCGGTCACCGGCGAATACGTGCGCGGCGCGAAGGTGGTCGAGTCCGACGTGCATCCGTTCCGCAGGCACTTCGAGGACATCGCCGTCGGCGACTCGCTGCTGACCCACCGGCGCACGGTCAGCGAGGCCGACATCGTGATGTTCGGCGGCCTGTCGGGCGACTACTTCTACATGCACTTCGACGAGCCGGCGGCGAAGGCGAGCCCCTTCGGCAAGCGGATCGCACACGGCTACTTCGTGCTGTCGGCGGCGGCGGGCCTCTTCGTCTGGCCGTCGCCGGGCCCGGTGCTCGCCAACTACGGGCTGGACACGCTGCGCTTCGTGAAGCCGGTGGGCATCGGCGACACCATCCAGGCGCGGCTCACCTGCAAGCGCAAGGCCGAGCGCCCCGTCAAGGGCGACGGACCGGGCCAGGGCGTGGTCGCCTGGGACGTGCAGGTGACGAACCAGGACGGACAGCTGGTCGCGTCCTACGACATCCTGACGCTGGTGGCGCGGCGCGG
>JBAXJZ010000434.1:0-4161 GCA_037137595.1 Burkholderiales bacterium
TTCTTTCATGCCGTTTTGGTCGGCTGTGAGTTGGCCGTTCACCCAGACGCCGTGCAGGCCGACCGCCGAGCCGGTAAGGCGCGCGGCGCCCGCCGGCAGGTCGTGAACGCGGCGTCGGGGGCCGCGCGCCACGGTCTTCGGATCGAACAGCATGAGGTCGGCGGCGTAGCCTTGCCTCAGGAGGCCGCGGCCCTCGATGCCGAAGAGCTTCGCCGGTTGCCCGGTCAGGCGATGGACCGCCGCATACCCCATGGAACGCTCGGAGCGCGCCGAAGTCCGGGCGGCTTCGCGGCGAAGCCGTGGCAGTCGCAATAAGGGCGGGCGGGGGAGCCCCTCCCCCGCCCGCGTCACGCCTTACTGGTCGGCGTAGACGTGGCTCTCGCCGGCCGCGCCCGGATGGGTGACGGCACCATCCACCGCCGGACCGACGAGCTGCGCGTATTTCCACAGCGCGCCCGAGGTGTAGAGCGTCTTGCGCGGCTGCCACTTCGCGCGGCGCGCGGCGACCGTCGGGCGCTCGTCGTCGGTTCGGGTCTCGCCGGCGCCGCGACCGCCGCCGCGCTGCGCCGCCGAGGCTGGTCGGTGACCCGCATCGACGGTCTCGCGCCGCGCGGTTCGGCGCAGCCGGTGCTCGCCCAGCATCCGTCGCTCACGCCCGACGACGCGCCGCTCGCGCGCCTGACCCGGGCCGCCACGCTGCTGTCGCGCGTGGATCCCGTGCTCTCGGCCGTGCTGCGTCCGCACGGCCGCGTGCAGCTCGCCGATCCCGAGCGCGCCCACGCGGTCTGCGCGCGGCTGCCGCGCGACTGGGCCGAGCCGATCGATGCCGCGCAGGCGAGCGCGCGTGCCGGCATCGCGCTGCGCCGAGGCGGATGGTGGCTGCCGTCGGCCGGCAGCGCCGACCCCGACGCGCTGCGCGAGGCCTGGAGCGACGGTCGGCTCGACCGACGGACCGGCGTCGACGTGGCGTGTCTCGCGCGCCGCGGCGACCGCTGGGCCGCGCTCGACGCCGAGGGCGCGACCCTGGCCGACGCGCCGGTCGCGGTGATCGCACCGGGCTCGCATCCGCTCCCGCTGCGTCTTTCCGACGACATGCGGCCCGGCGAGCTCGCCGCGCAGCTCGGCCCCGCCGGCCTGCACCGCCGCGCCGGACTGACGACGGTCGCCGCGCTGCCGGCCGGCGCCGTGCCCCGATGCACCGTCGGCGGCGACGGCCATGCCGTGCCGGTGGACGCCACCCGCCTGCTGCTCGGCCCGCCCGGCACGCCGGAGGACGACGACGCGGACACGAGCGACGCCGACACCGCGGACCGCGCCTGGGCACGCTGGGCCGCGTCGCTCGCGGCGCCACCGCCCGCGCCGCGTCTGCTGCCCGGCCGCCGCGGCGAACGCCTGTCGACGCGCGACCACCTGCCGCTGGTGGGTCCCGTCCCCGATCTCGCCGCGATCGACACGCTGCGCCGCGCCGGCGCCGCACGCGACGACCGCCTGGCGCTGCCCGCGCTCGACGGCCTGTGGCTCGTCGGCGCGTTCGGCGGGCGCGGCCTGCTGTGGTCGGTGCTCGCCGCCGAGCTGATCGCGTCCCGTCTCGACGGCGAGCCCGCACCGCTCGAACGCGAGCTCGCGCGTCGGCTCGAGCCGGACCGTTTCCTGCGTCAGGCGCTGCGCCGGCCCGACACATCGGATTGACCCGCGCGAGGCCGCGCCCGTACCCTCGCGCGCTTTGGCCTGCGCCGCATGCTCACCGTCCTCGAGGTCACGCTCCCGGTCTTCGCGCTCGTCCTGTGCGGCTGGATCGCGGCGCGACGCGGCCTGATCGCCGACGCCGCGGTCGAGGGCCTGAACACCTTCGTGTTCTGGTTCGCGCTGCCGGCGATGCTCTACCGCGCCGTGGCCTCGCAGCCGATCGCCCGCATCGTCGACGCGCGCTTCCTCGCGGCCTTCCTCGCGGCCGGCGCGCTGCTCTACGCGGCGACGCTGTGGACCGCGCGGCGACGCGGCGCGTCCGAGCGCACCGCGCTCGCGTTCTGCGCCACGCACGGCAACGTCGGCTACCTCGGCCTGCCGCTGCTCGCGCAGCTCGGCGACGACCGCCGGCTGCCCGGCATGGTGATGGGCATGATGGTCGACATCTGCGTGCTCATCGTCACGTCGGTCGTGCTCTTCGAGTTCGCGCGCGGCGGCTCGGCCGACGGCGTGCCGCTCGCGCGTCGCCTGCGTCGCGCGATCGGCGGTCTGCTGCGCACGCCGCTGATCCTCGGCATCGTCGCGGGCTTCGCGGGCTCGGCGGCGGGCGTGGCGCTGCCGGCGCCCGTCGAGTCCTTCGTCCGCCTGCTCGCGCAGGCGGCCGGCCCGTGTGCGCTGTTCGCCATCGGTGCGTCGCTGGGCGGCCGCGCGGTGATCGTCGACCGGACCGTCGCGGGCCTGGTCGCCGCGAAGCTCGTCGTGCCCCCCGCGCTGGTCGGCGCGGCGATGTGGCTGCTCGGCGTCGACCCCGCGCTCGCCGCGATCGGCGTGCTCACCGCGGCGCTGCCCACGGCGAGCAACACCTTCATCCTGTCGCAACGATACGGCGTCGACCCGCGCGCGATCGGCTCGGCGATCGTCATCGGCACCTTCGCGGCCGCGGCCACGGTATCGTTCGTCATCTGGCTGTTCGGCCTGCGCATCGGCTGAACGGCCCCGCGTCCACACCGTCCTCGACCTCCCGCCCGCTCATGACCCGAAAGACCATCCCGATCGTCCGCTACGACTGCTCGAAGTGCCCCGGCTACTGCTGCAGCTATCCCCGGATCGAGGTGAAGGACCGCGACCTGAAGCGTCTCGCCAGGCATTTCGGCCTGGAGCCGGCGGAGGCGGAGAAGCGCTTCACGCGCTGGTACGAGCCCGGCGAGCGGATCCTCAAGCACCGCAAGGACACGGTCTACGGCTCGATCTGCCGCTTCTTCGACACCGACGTGCGCCGCTGCACGATCTACGAGGCGCGACCCGCGGTCTGCCGCGACTATCCGAACGGCTCGAAGTGCGGCTACTACGACTTCCTGAAGTTCGAGCGCAAGCACCAGGACGACCCCGACTTCATTCCGTCCGCCTGAAACCACGCGGGCCCGGGGTCGCCCCCGGGCCCGCTCGGCTCATCGCGCCGGACCGGTCAGTACCAGTCGCGGCGGCCCCAGCCGTGGTGATGGCCCCAGCCCGGGCCACGGTGGACCACGACCGGCGGCGGACCATAGACCGGCGCGGGCACCACCACCGTCTGCGGGTAGACCACCGGGGCCGGCACGTAGACCGGCGCGGGGGCGTAGACGCGCGGCGGCGGGTAGTAGACCTGCGCGGGCGGATAGTAGGCCTGCGCGGGCGGGTAGTAGGCCGGCTGCGCCGGGTAGTAGTGGACCGGCTGCCCCGCGTGGGCCCGCCCCCCGCCGGTGGCGATCGCGGTGCCGGCGATCGCGCCGAGGGCGCCGCCCACGATCGCGCCGTCGCGGCCGCCGAGCGCCTGGCCGATGGCCGCGCCGGTGCCGCCGCCGACGACCGCGCCGAAGATCGCGTCGCCGCCGTGCGCGTGCGCTGCCGGTGCCGCGGCGAGGGCACCGATGAAAGCGATCGAACCGAGGATGCGGGTGTTCATGGTGGGCCTCCGAGGGCCGCGGGTGACGGTGGACCCAGGCTACCCGGCGCCCCCCTCACGCGGCGCCCGTCCCCGGCAACAGATGTAACCCGGTGTGACCGGATTCAGCCGCGCGGCCGCCGCAGGTAGCGGTCCGGATCGAAGGTCTGCAGCCACTCGGGCCGGTAGACCGCGAGTCCGGTCACGATGATTCCGGTGGTGACCGCCTCGCCGTCGGCGAGGATCAGCAGCGCCACCCACCAGTCGGACGCGTTGCGGCCGAGCGCGGCACCGTAGAGCAGCCGCTCCGCCGCACCGCCCACCAGCGTGGCGATCAGCGTGCCCGCGAACACCGCCGCGAACAGGTAGACGAACAGCTGCTGCGGAAGCCGGCGTTCGACGAGGCGCAGCCACGCCCACGCGACCGCGATGGGCAGCCAGCCGTCCAGCAGGATAGCCGCCGGCACCGCTGCCCAGCCGAGGCCGCCGGCCTCGGCCGCGAACGCCGCGCCGCCGACGACCGCGACCGCGGCCCAGGCCGGCCCGAGCACGTG
>JBAXJZ010000435.1:0-4131 GCA_037137595.1 Burkholderiales bacterium
TGATCGGCCGCGACGGCCGGCCTCGCCAGAAGTCGCTGGTCGACGTGCTGTCCGAGTGGGTGGCGTTCCGGCTCGAGACCGTCGTGCGGCGCACGCGGCACCGGCTGGGCAAGGTCGACGACCGGATCCACATCCTCGAGGGCCGGCAGCTGGTGCTGCTGAACATCGACGAGGTGATCCGCATCATCCGCGAGTCCGACGATCCCAAGGCGGCGCTGATCGCGCGCTTCGCGCTGTCGGACCGGCAGGCCGAGGACATCCTCGAGATCCGGCTGCGGCAGCTGGCGCGGCTCGAGGCGATCCGCATCGAGCAGGAGCTGGCCGCGCTGCGCAAGGAACGCGAGCAGCTCGCCGCGCTGCTCGACAGCGAGTCCGCGCAGCGCCGGCAGCTGGTGAAGGAGATCGAGGCCGACGCCAGGCAGTACGGCGACGACCGCCGCACGCTGATCGAGGCGGCCGCGCGCACCGTCGTCGAGGTGAAGATCGCCGAGGAGCCGGTGACCGTCATCGTGTCCGAGAAGGGCTGGGTGCGGGCGCGGCAGGGCCACGGCCACGACCGGACGCAGTTCACGTTCAAGGCCGGCGACGCGTTCTACGGTGCCTTCGAGGTGATGACCACCGACCAGCTGTATGCGGTGGGCTCGACCGGTCGGGTGCACTCGGTGGCGGTCGCCTCGCTGCCCTCGGCGCGCGGCGACGGCGTGCCGCTCACCTCGTTCTTCGAGCTCGAGCCCGGCGTGCGGATCGAGCACGCCTTCGCGGCGAAGGCCGACGCGGGCGTGCTGCTCAGCACCCGGGGCGGCAACGGCCTGCTCTGCCAGGCGGGCGACCTGATCGGCCGCAACAAGGCGGGCCGGCAGTTCATCACGCTGGACGACGGCGACACGCCGGCGCGGCCGGCGGTGTTCGCGGCCACGCAGAAGCACGTGGTCTGCCTGGCCGGCACGGGCGACCGGCCGCGGATGCTGGTGTTCGGCGTCGATGAGCTGCGGGTGCTGAAGAGCGGCGGGCGCGGTTCGTCGCTGGTGGACCTCGAGGCCAAGGAAACGCTGCTGCAGGCGCTCGTCTGCGGCGACGACGGCGTGACCATCGCCGGGGTGGGGCGCGGCGGCAAGGTCATGGAGGAGTCGATGACGCTGCGCGCGCTGGGCGAGTACCGCGGGTCGCGCGGACGCAAGGGCAAGGTGCTGGAGCCGCGGCGCAAGGACCCGGTGCTGGGGCTGCCGCGCGCGCTGCCGAAGGCAGGCTGATTCGCGGGCGTGTCGCGGGCCGGGCCGCCCGCGAGCGCGCCGACCCGACCGCGCGGACGCCGCATGCCGAAAGGCGGGGCGCGTTCGCGCGACGCAGTGCCCGTCCGACCCGCCTCGCGCCCCGATGAACCTCCTGCGAACCGCCCTGTCCGCCGTCGCCGTGTGCCGCTTGCCCGCGTTTGCCCTGGCCGGCGCGCTCGCCGGCTGCGGCAGCGTCAACCCGGTATACGACCCCGCGAAGCCGCACCACCGGCCCGAGGGCTTCGTGAACCTCGCGGGACCCACGGGCGGCAAGCCGTTCGCCGAGTTCGCCCGCTGGCAGTGGGAGCGGCTGCGCGACGGGCTGCCCAAGCCGCCGTCGACCCACGTCGCCGGCTATGCGGGCTTCCCGGTCGTCCGCCCGGACCTGGAGCTGCTGCGGGCGAACAGCGGTGGCGACCGGACCACGGTCACCTGGATCGGCCACGCGACGCTCTTCCTCCAGATCGGCGGACTCAACGTCCTCGTCGACCCGATCTTCTCGGACAGGGCCTCGCCGGTGTCGTTCGCCGGACCGAAGCGGCGCGTGGCGCTGCCCGCGCGGCTCGACGAACTGCCGCGCGTCGACCTGGTCCTCGTGTCCCACAACCACTACGACCACCTCGACGCGCCGACGGTGCGGGCGCTGCTCGTGCAGCCCGGCGGGCCGCCGCGCTTCGTCGTGCCGCTGGGCATCGACGCCTGGCTGCGCGCCGAGGGCGCGACCCGCGTCGACGGCCTCGACTGGTGGGACGGGGTGCGCGTGGGCGGCGTCGACGTCGTGCTGACCCCCGCGCAGCACTGGAGCTCGCGCACGCCCTTCGACCGCAACGCGACGCTCTGGGGCGGCTTCGCGGTGAAGGCGCCGGGCTTCACGTTCTGGTACTCCGGCGACACCGGCTATGCGCCGATCTTCGAGGAGATCGGCCGCCGGGTCGGGCGCATCGACCTCGCCGCGATCCCGGTCGGCGCCTACGAGCCGCGCTGGTTCATGAAGGACCAGCACGTGAATCCGGACGAGGCGGTGCGGATCTTCCGCGAGGTCGGCGCGCGCGCCGCGATCGGCGTCCACTGGGGGACCTTCGAGCTGACCGACGAGGCGCTCGACGACCCGATCGGCGCGCTCGGCGCGGCGCTCGACGCGCATGCGGTGGCACGCGATCGCTTCGTGCTGTACCGGCACGGCGAGACGCGGACGCTGCGGCGCGCGGACTGAGGGGCGCGGCCGGAACGCGTGTTCCATTCCGCAGACCCGGTGCGCTCGCCCCCGCTGGTACCCTCGCAGTCTCCCGTCCGACTGCCGACGCCGCGATGAGTGCCACCCCTACCGTCCTGCCCTCGACCACCGCCGACATGGTCTTCGAGACCGTCGACTGCGCCGCCGGCGGCCTGAAGCTCGGCGTCGCGCGGCTGAACCGCCCCGGCCAGCTGAACGCGCTGAACCTCGCGATGTGCCAGGCGATGCTCGACACCTTCCGCGCGTGGGCGTCGGACACCTCGATCGTCTGCGTGATGCTCGCCGGCAACGGGCCGAAGGGCTTCTGCGCCGGCGGCGACGTCGCCGAGGTGGTGCGTCAGGTGCGCGCGGGCGGGCCGACCCGCTTCGTCTACGGCGACGCGTTCTTCGACGTCGAGTACCAGCTCGACGCGCTGATCCACCGCTATCCGAAGCCCTTCGTCACCTGGGCGCACGGCGTCGACATGGGCGGCGGCGTCGGCCTGTCGGTGGCCGGCAGCGAGCGGATCGTCACCGAGGGGCTGAAGCTCGCGATGCCCGAGATCCACATCGGGCTCTTCCCCGACGTCGGCGGCGGCTGGTTCCTCAACCGCGTGCCGGGCGAGGCGGGGCTGCTGCTGGCGATGACCGGCGCGATCGTCAACGAGGCCGACGCGCTGTACGCGCGGCTGGCCGACCATGCGATCGCGCACGCCCGCCAGCCGGAGTTCGTCGAGCGGCTGGCGGCGCTGGACTGGCGCGGTCCGGCGTCGGTGCGTCGGGCGCGGCTGCGCGCCTTCTGCACCGGGTTCGCGGCCGAGGCGCCGGTCGAGCTGCCGCCGTCCGCGCTGCGCACCCATCACGACGCGATCCGGCGGATCGGCATGGCGGGCAGCGCCGAGGGCGTGCTCGCCGCGCTGCGCGAGGCGGCCGCGGCCGAGCCGTGGTTCGCGGGTCCGCTGAAGAACCTGGCCAACGGCTCGCCGACCGCCGCGCGCGTCACCTTCGAGTACATGCGTCGCGCGCGACAGCTCGGCCTCGAGCAGGTGCTGGCGATGGACCTCGCGATCGCCCGGCAGTGCCAGCGGCATCCCGACTTCCCCGAGGGCGTGCGGGCGCTGCTGATCGACAAGACGCGCGACCCCGCGTGGTCGCCGGCGACCTTCGACGCGGTGGACGACGCGCTCGTCGACGGCTTCTTCGCGCCGCTGGCGGACTGAGCCGCGCCGACGGCCCGGCGCGTCAGTCGACGCGCAGCGTGCCCTCGAGACAGACCACCGCGTGCCCGCCGATCTCCACCGCGTCGCCGCGGTAGGCGACGGCGATCCGTCCGGCGCGGCCGATCGCCTCGCCCTGCGCGGCGACATACGGCGCGGCGCGACCGGTCGCGCGCCGCTGCAGCGCGACGCAGGCGTTGCCGCTGCCGCAGACCGGGTCCTCGGGCACGCCGGCCGCGGGCGCGAAGGAGCGCACCACGACGTCGGCCGGTCCGCCCGGCGCGTGCAGGGTCACGCCGGTGAGCCCGAGCCGCCGGCTCGCGGTCTCGAGCGCCGCCATGTCGGGGCGCAGCGCGACCAGGCGGTCCGCATCGGCCATCTCGCCGGTGACCCAGACAGGGCCGATGTCGATCGACTCGAGCCGCGGCGG
>JBAXJZ010000436.1:0-4119 GCA_037137595.1 Burkholderiales bacterium
GGCGGCGGCAGCGGCAGCGGCAGCGCGCAGCAGCGAGCGGCGCGCGTCGCGACGGGGCGTGGACGTCATCGGGGTCTCCTCCTGACCCGATGATAGGCCCGACGCGGTGACGCGGCGCCCGTGCGTTCCGTCGCCATGCCCGCGCGGTTCCGCCCGGGGGTGTGCGGGGCGGGCCGCCGACCGCGCCGGTCGGCGCGGCGCGGTCCGCGTTCGCGTTCGCGTGTCAGCGCGGCGCGCCCGCCCTGAACCACGCGTCGATCGTCGCGCGCTCGGCGTCGGTGATCTGCGTGAGGTTGCCGATCGGCATCGCCTTGGTCACCACCGTCTGCTGGTGGATCGCCTGCGCCTGCCGCGCGATCGCGTCGGCCGAGTCGAGCACCACGTTCTTCGGCGGCGACGCGAAGCCCGGGTAGGTGGGCTGTGCGGCGTGGCAGCCGGTGCAGCGCTGCTCGACGATCGCGCGGACCTGGGCGAGGTCCGGCGCCTTCGCGCCGGCCTGCGGCGCGGCCGCGCGTTCGGGCATCGCGAGGGCGAAGGTGCCCGCGAGCGCGGCCACGCCCACCGCGACCAGCACCGGCCTGGGCTGGCCGCGGTGCTTGAGCACGAAGTACAGCCGGATCGTCGCGCCCGCCACCGCCATGCCCACCAGCGCCAGCCACGCGTGCCGGTGGTTGGTCAGGCTCGCGTAGTGGTTGCTGATCATCGTGAACAGCACCGGCAGCGTGAAGTAGGTGTTGTGCACGCTGCGCTGCTTGCCGCGGATCCCGTGGATCGGGTCGGGCAGCCGGCCCTCGGCCTTCGCGCGCACCAGGTCCTTCTGGCCCGGGATGATCACGAAGAACACGTTGGCGGCCATGATCGTGCCGAGCATCGCGCCGAAGTGGATGAACGCGCCGCGGCCCGAGAAGAGCTGGCACAGCCCCCAGGCGGCGAGCGAGCACAGCGCGAGCAGCACGGCGGCCAGCACCGGCTCGTTCGAGCCCAGCGGCGAGCGGCACAGCGCGTCGTACACGAGCCAGCCGCCGACGAGGAAGCCGGCCGCGATCGCCACCGCGGTCCCCGGCGACAGGTCCATCACCGACGGGTCGACGAGGTAGACCTTCGCGCCCAGCCAGTAGACGAGGATCAGCATGAACATGCCCGACAGCCAGGTGCTGTAGGCCTCCCACTTGAACCAGTGCAGCGGTTCGGGGAGCTCGGGCGGCGCGATCTTGAACTTCTGCGCGCGGTAGAAGCCGCCGCCGTGCACCGACCAGACCTCGCCGGCGAGGCCCAGGCGCTCGCCTTCCTCGCGGTCGCGCGGCGCGTGCAGGTGCGCGTCGAGCCAGACGAAGTAGAACGACGCGCCGATCCAGGCGATTCCGACGATCAGGTGGAACCAGCGGCCGAGCAGGTTCAGCCACTCGAGGACGTACGGATCCATCGTCTCAGCTGCCGCGGTAGGTGGACCACGACCAGGGCGACGCGAGCAGCGGCACGTGGTAGTGGCCGCCGGCCTCGGCGAGCCCGAAGTCCAGCGTGACGACGTCGACGAAGGGCGGGTCGGCGAGCTCGACGCCGGCCGCGCGGAAGTACGCGCCCATCGCGAAGGTGAGGCGGTAGCGGCCCGGCTTCACCGCGTCGCCCGTCAGCAGCGGCGCGTCGGTGCGGCCGTCGGCGTTGGTGGTTGCGCGCGCGACCGGGGTCCAGCGGTCGCCGTCGGCGACGGAGAGCTCGATCGCGACGCCGGCGGCCGGGCGGCCGCGTGCGGTGTCGAGCACGTGGGTGGAGAGCTTGCCCATCGGGTCCTCGGGAAGGGGCGCCGTCGCGATGACGCGGCGCAACACGCAACGATGATGCCACGGCCCCGCTGGCGCGGGCGCGTCGCGCGTCGCCGATCGGAGCGGCTTCGATCGGAGCGGCATCGATCGGAGCGGCGCCGATCAGCGCGGCGCCCCGGAGCCGGCGCCGGCCCCGGACGCGCCGGCCTCAGCGGGCCGCGCGCATCGCCAGCGCGCGGTCGACGAACATCAGCCGGTCCTGGCCCCAGAAGCGTTCGCCGTCGAGCACGAGGGTGGGCGCGCCGAACACGCCGAGCCGCTCGGCCTCCTCGGTGTTGGCCGCGTAGGCGGCCTGTACCTCGGGCGAGCGCTCCATCGCCTGCAGCGCCGCGCCGTCGTAGCCGTTCTCGTCGGCGATCGCGATCCGCACGGCCGCATCCGAGATGTCGCGCTCCTCGGCCCACAGCGCGCGCAGGATCGCGTGCGACAGCACGAAGGCGTCCTCGCCGCGCAGCTGCGCGGCGATCACCATCCAGCCCGCCCGCTTGTTCCAGTCGGGCGGCTGGCCGTCGGCCGGGTAGTGCTTCGGCACGAGGTTGAGCGGCATGCCGAGGTGCTGCCGCCAGCGGTCGAGCTCGAGCGCGTGGTAGCTGCGGCGGGGCTCCGGCCGCGTGCGCAGCGGGATGCCGCCGGTGCGCGGCACGATCGCCTGGAAGTCGAAGGGCTTGAGCAGCAGCCTCGCGCGGTGACGGCGGACGATGTCCTGCAGCTGCGGGCCGGCGAAGTAGGCCCAGGGCGAGGACAGGCTGTAGAAGCAGTGCAGGTCGGCGGGAGCGGTCATGGCGGCGGCGCAGGCAGAATGACGGCCATTATGGCCTCCTCCGCTCCGCCCCCCGCGTCCGCATCGCCCCGCGACTTCGGCCTGCTCGCCTCCTCGCCCGGGGCCGAGGCCGCGCGCGGCGCGCGCGTCGAGGACCCCGACGGACTGCGCGAGCTCGAGGCGCGCGTGGCGCACGACCTGGCCTGCCTGAACTACCCGCCGCCCGGCTGGGTGCCGCCGAGCGCGGCGCCGGACGGCTCGACGATGCTCGACGTGCTGGTCGCCGGCGGCGGCATGTGCGGGCAGACCGCGGCCTACGCGCTGCGCCGCGAAGGCGTCTCGCGGGTGAGCACGATCGACGCGCGCGGCGAGGGGCTCGAGGGGCCGTGGGCGACCTTCGCCCGGATGGAGATGCTGCGCTCGCCGAAGCACCTGACCGGGCCGGACCTCGGCGTGCCCTCGCTCACCTTCCGCGCGTGGTACGAGGCCCGCTTCGGCGCCGAGGGCTGGGCGGCGCTGCACAAGGTCTGGCGGCTCGACTGGCGCGACTACCTGCTGTGGGTGCGCCGCCAGGTCGGGGTGGCGGTGGAGGGCCACACGCGGCTCGCGGCGGTCGAGCCGGCCGACGGTGCGCTCGCGCTGCGGCTCGAGGGTCCGCAGGGCATGCGGACCGTACGGGCCCGGCAGCTCGTGCTCGCGCTCGGCCGCGAGGGCAGCGGCCGGCCGCGTCGCCCGCCCTTCCCCTCGCTCGATGCCGACGCGCCGGCGGCGCGCGCGCGCGTGCTGCACTCGATGGAGCCGATCGACTTCGCCGCGCTCGCCGGCCGCCGCATCGGCGTGCTGGGCGTGGGCGCCTCGGCCTTCGACAACGCGGGCCTCGCGCTCGAGCACGGCGCGGCCTCGGTGACGATGTTCGCGCGGCGCGCCGCGCTGCCGCAGGTCAACAAGTCGAAGTGGACCTCGTTCACCGGCTTCTTCCGCGGCTACGTCGCGCTGCCCGACGCGCAGCGCGCGCGCTTCTACGCGCACGTGTTCGACGAGCAGGTGCCGCCGCCCTTCGAGAGCGTGCTGCGCTGCGACCGTCATCCGGCCTTCTCGCTGCGGCTCGGCGAGCCCTGGCTGGACGTCGCGGCCGACGACGACGGCGTCACCGTGTCCACGCCCGCGGGCACGCGGCGCTTCGACCTCGTCGTGCTGGGCACCGGCTTCGACGTGCACCTGGTCGACGTGCCGGAGCTCGGCGCGCTGTCGTCCGCGGTGCTGACCTGGGGCGACCGGCTGCCGGACGACGGCAGCGCCAGCGGCGCCGAGATCGCGCGCTTCCCGTATCTGGGCGAGGGCTTCGAGCTGCTCGCGCGGCCGGGCGTCGACGCGGACACCGCGTGCGCGCTCGGGCGGATCCGGCTGTTCTCGTGGGGCAGCACGCTGAGCCACGGCGCGCTCGCCGGCGACATCCCGGGCCTGTCGATCGGCGCGACGCGGCTGTCCGCCGCGATCGTGAAGGACCTGTTCGTCGAGGACGCGGACCGTCACCACGCC
>JBAXJZ010000437.1:0-4116 GCA_037137595.1 Burkholderiales bacterium
TCCGGTCGACGAGCACCGCCAGGCCCGCGCCGACCAGCTGCGCGGCGACGAAGCCCGGCGCGCTCGCCGGCGCGATGCCCGCGAAGCTGTCGCTGAACATCCGGCCGAACGCCGCCGCGGGGTTGGCGAACGAGGTCGACGCGGTGAACCAGTATGCCGCGCCGATGTAGGCCGCGACCATCGCCGCCACCCGCGAGGCCGGCGCGCGCAGGATCACCAGCAGCAGCCCGAAGGTCGCCACCGCCTCCGCGATCCACTGGCCCGTGCCCGACCGGACCTTCGTCGACCACTGCAGCAGCGGCAGGTCGAACATCGCATGAGACAGCCACGCGCCGCAGGCCGCGCCGGCGAGCTGCGCGAGCACGTAGCCCAGCAGCATCGCCGCCGGCAACTCGCCGCGGAACACCATCACCGCCGACACCGCCGGGTTCAAGTGCGCGCCGCTCAACGGCCCGAAGACCTCGATCAGGATGTACAGGCCGCCCACCGTGGCCAGCGTGTTGGCGAGCAGTGCCACGGCCACGTTCCCGCCCGAGAGCCGCTCGGCCATGATGCCCGAGCCGATGACGACGGCCAGGAGCAGCATCGTGCCCAGCGCCTCGGCCAGCAGCCGGCGTGCGGTGTCGCTCATCGTCAGCTCGCGGACAGGGCGTGAAGCGCCGCCTGCAGCGCGCGGTCGTCCATCGTGTCCAGCGGCAGCTCGAGCAGCTGCAGCATCCGGTAGCCGATCGCCTGTCGGGTCAGCTCGAAGGCGGCGGGCCTGTCGGCTTCGGCGGCGTTGGACGGGTCGGGGTAGCCCCAGTGGACCTTGACCGGACTGCCGGGCCAGTACGGGCACTGTTCCGCGGCCGCCGAATCGCAGACGGTGACGACGATGCGCATGCGTGGCGCATCCGGCTCGGTGAACACGTCCCAGCTCTTGCTGCGGAACGACGCGGTGTCGACACCCGCACGGGCCAGCGCGTCGAGCGCGTGCGGATTGATCCGGCCGCTGGGCGCGCTGCCCGCGCTGTAGGCACGCACGGGCTTGCCGCGCGTCGCCGCCAGGTGGTTCAGCATCCCCTCGGCCAGCACGCTGCGGGCCGAGTTGTGGGTGCAGAGGATCAGGACGTTCGTCGTCATGGCTCAGCAGCAGGAGGACTTCGAGGCCGCGGCCGTGACCGGGATCGACAGCGGCCTGCCGCGCGGCGCCTTCGGCGCGCAGCAGGCCGACGCCTCGGCGGGCGCGGCGACCGGCGCCTTCTCGCTGAAGACCGGGATGTCGCCGAGCGTGTGGAAATGCTCCCACGCGATGCCCTGCGGATCGGTCACCCAGTGCTTGTCGCTGCGCGCGTAGCAGCAGGTGGTCGCGCCCTCGTCGAGCAGCGCCATGTCGGCCGCTTCGGCGCGGGCCTTGAGCTCGCCGAGCTCGTCCTCGGAGTCGGTCTGGAAGCCGAGATGGTCGATGCCGGGCGTCTCGCCGCGCGTGGAGATGGCGAAATTCAGCCGCGGGTCCTCGATCATCCACTTCGCGTAGTCGCCCTCCACCCGCGTCGGCTCGGCGCCGAACAGCTTCGTGTAGAAGGCGATGCTCGCGCTCAGGTCTTCGACGTGGGCATGGACGTGGAATCGCTTCATCGGGGGCTCCTCGACGGTCAGCGGCCGCAGGCCGCGCGGGTGGGCGTGACCGCGCAGGGCTCGCCCGCGCAGCAGTTCAGGGTCAGGTAGCCGAGCAGCGCGTCCATCCGGTCGAAGGCCGCGCGGTAGATGATGTGGCGGCTCGCCCGCTCGGCCGTGACCAGGCCCGCGTGGTTCAGCTCGCGCAGGTGGAACGACAGCGTGGCCGGCGGCACCTCGAGCCGCTCCTGCAGCACGCCGGGCGTCAGCCCCGCAGGGCCGGCGACGACGAGTTCGCGGAACGCCTTCAGGCGCATGGGGTGCGCGAGGGCGCCGAGCGCGGCGACGGCTTCCTGTTCTTTCATTGTTCCAGTTTGATGGAATTGTCAGGGCTGGGCAAGGGGCCGTCGCGGCGGTGCCAGGACGTCTCCGGACGGACGGCCCTCCGGGCGCTGGTTTTCCCGGATTCAGCGGGACCGGCGCAGGTCGATACCCTTCACGTGGTCTCCTCCTGATCCGACGTGATCCGGTTCAGCCCCCGGCCTCGGCCGGGGGCTTCTTCTCCGGACGACCGCGTTCAGAGGTCGCGCGCCCAGGTCTGTCCGATCTGGTCGTGGCCGAAGCTGTGGTGGCGCTCCTCCTCGATCAGCTCGAAGCCGGCGCGCTCGTAGATCCGCCGCGCGGCCACCAGCACGGCGTTCGTCCAGAGCACCATCCGTCGGTAGCCGACCCGGCGGGCGAAGCCCAGGCACTCGTCGACCAGCCGCGCGCCCAGCCCCGCGCCCCGCGCGTCGGGGTCGACGTAGAGCATCCGCAGCCGTGCCGTCGTGTCGTCCTCGCGGACCACGAAGACCGAGCCCACGCCAACGCCGTCGCGCTCGGCGATCCAGCAGCGCTCGCTTGCCGGATCGAACTCGCGGACGAACTTCGCGACGATCTCGGCCGCCAGCGCCTCGAACTCCTCGTTCCAGCCGTATTCGCGCGCATAGAGCAGCATCTGGCGGTGGACCACCCAGCCCATGTCGCCGGGGCGGGGGTCGCGCAGCACGATCCCGCCCGGCGGCTCGCCGAGCAGCGATTCGATCCGCGCCATCGCCTCGAGCAGCTGCGCCTGGCGCACCTCCGACAGCGTGCCGAGCGCCTTCACCACGTCGCGCCGCGCGCCGCGGTCGAGCGCGGCGAATGCCGTGCGGCCGGCGCGGGTGAGCGTCAGCACGGCGACGCGGGCGTCGCTCTCGGAGCGGGTCTTCGACAGCAGCCCGTCGCGCTCGAAGCCCGAGAGCACGCGGCTCACGTAGCCGGTGTCGAGGCCGAGCCCGCGGGCGAGGTCGGAGCCGGTCGCCGCGTCGCGCTGCGCGAGCTCGTAGAGCAGCCGGGCCTCGGTCAGCGAGAACGGACTGTCGACGAGCCGCTCGTGCAGCACGCCGAGGTGGCGCGTGTAGAAGCGGTTGAAGCGGCGGACGCGATCGGCGCGGGCGGCGAGCGCGTCGCCGGTCGTGCGGGGGGAGGGTGACACGGTGCTTGCCTCCGGCATACACTCGATTGCCTGAGGCAAGTATATCGCCGCGGCCCCGCCGGAGTCCCGTCATGAGCCAGCCGATCGAGATCGCGCCCGCCCGCCTCCCCGACGACCTGCCCGCGGTGGCCGCGCTGTTCCGCGAGTACGCCGGCGGGCTGGACGTGGACCTGTGCTTCCAGGACTTCGACGCCGAGCTCGCGTCGCTGCCGGGGGCCTACGCGCCGCCCGAGGGGCGGCTGCTGCTCGTGCGTCGCGGCGACGAGCCGGTGGGCTGCGGTGCGCTGCGGCCGCTGGGGGACGGCCGTTGCGAGATGAAGCGGGTCTTCCTCCGGCCGTCGGTGCGCGGCGCGGGGCTCGGCGAGCGCCTCGTGCGACGGCTGTGCGACGAGGCCCGCGCGGCCGGCTATCGCGAACTCAGGCTCGACACGCTGCCCTCGATGACCGCGGCGATCGCGCTCTACGAGCGGCTCGGCTTCGTGCCGATCGAGCCCTACGTCCACAACCCGGTGCCGGGCGCGCGCTTCCTCTCGCTCGACCTGCGCGCGCTCAGCCCGCCGGCGCGAACACCCGCAGCCGATGCCCGTCCGGATCGCTCGCCGTGAAGGTGTAGCCGAAGTCCATCCGCACCGGCGCCTGCAGCACCTCGATGCCGCGCGCCCGCCAGTCCTCGCAGGCCGCGCGCACCGCGTCGTCGTCGCCGACGGTGAAGGCGATCTCCGAGCCGCCGGGCGCGGTCGCCGCGGGCTCGACGCCGTCGCGGGTCCAGAGGCCGAGCATCGTCCCGCCGGCGAGCGCGAACATCGCGAAGGTCGGCGCGGCCTCGATGGGAGGGCGGCCGAGCAGGTCGGCGTAGAACGACGCGCTCGCGGCGGCGTCGCGGACGTAGAGGATCGTGAAGGTCGGGTCGTGCACGGCGGTCTCCGTTCGGGGGGCGGCGCGGGCACCGTGCCCGCGCGACCCGTGCAGGATCGCGCACGCTCCTGTCAGGAACCGTCAGCAGC
>JBAXJZ010000438.1:0-4104 GCA_037137595.1 Burkholderiales bacterium
TTTTTTCGGTGAAGTCGACCAAAGAGTGCCGTGCAGCAAGCACGTGGGCAACCACACAAAACAACAAAAGGTGGCGGCTGTAAACATGGAGGGTATGAGTGTGAACAAAAGTGGTAACAACAAACAGGTAGGGAGGCCGGCTCGACGAACTGCCTGTATCAAATTGGGCCCGGTGGCCCGGATCGAAGCGGTGGGCCGACCAGTCGGTCACGCCGGCCAGCACCAGCGACGCGCCGCCGCGCCGCAGCACCGCGTGCTCGTTGAGCAGCACGGTCATGCCGAGCGCGCGCAGCGCGTCGATCCAGCCGTGTGCGCCGGAGTAGTACTCGTGGTTGCCGGTGACGAAGAAGGTGCCGTGCCGCGAGCGCAGCGCCCGCAGCGGCTCGACGTGCGGCGCGAGTTCGCGCACGCCGCCGTCGACGAGGTCGCCGGTGATCGCCACCGCGTCGGCGTCGATGCGGTTCACCGCTTCGACCATCGCGGCGACGCGGTTGCGGCCGATGGTGGGGCCGACGTGCACGTCGGAGAGCTGCGCGATGGTGAAGCCCTCGAGCTGGGGCGGCAGCCCGTCGATGCGCACGTCGACCTCGACCACGCGGGCCGTGCGGCGCGCGGCCACGAAGCCCCAGGCGCTGGCGGTGGCGCCCAGCAGCGGCACCGCGGCCGCGCTCGCCGTCGCCAGCGCGTCCAGGCCCATCGTGCCCGGCCGCAGCACGTCGATCGCGTGGGCGATCACGAGGCCGGCGTCGCGCAGCAGCGTGAGCACCACGAGGCTGGAGAGCGCGCCCATCGCGAGCATGCCCGCCCAGTGCAGCGCGGCGGCTCGACCGTCGCCGCGACGGCGCAGGCCGCGCAGACCCGCCGGCAGCAGCAGCGACGAGGCGAGCAGCAGCCCGCCCAGCGCCGCGGCGGCGAGCGGCCAGTCACCCAGGGCCGGCACGATCCGCAGCGCGACGTAGCCGTGCAGCATCAGCGACAGGATCCAGACCATCGGCATTCCGCTTCTCCCGATGCGGGACGGCCCGGCCGCCCGCGGCCGCCTCGGACGGAGGCATCCCGGGGGTCGGGCTCCGCGCGCCTGCCTTACCATCCGGGCCGTCGCCGCCGTCGCGCGGCGAGCGCCCGACGACGAGGAGACCCCGCATGAACGCTCCGATCCCCGCCCCCGACGAGGGGCTGCGCCGAGAGACGCACTTCGGCGACCGCGTGGTGCGCTGCGTCGCCGACCGGCCGCCGACGGTGCACGCGATGTTCGAGCGCTCGCTCGCGCGCGACCCGGCGCGCGAGGCGATGGTCTGCGACGGGCGCCGCTGGACCTGGGCCGCGCTGGACGACGCGGCCGGCCGCCTCGCCGCCGCGCTCGACGCCGACGGCATCGCCCGCGGCGACCGCGTCGCGATGCTCGTCTCGAACCGCCCCGAGTTCGTGATCGTGCTGCTCGCGGTGCTGCGGCTCGGCGCGATCGCGGTGCCGGTCTCGGTGCGCGAGCAGGGGCCGGGGCTCGCCTACGTGCTCGGCCAGTGCGGCGCCGCGGGCATCGTCTTCGACGACGAGCTGGCGGACCGGCTGCCAGCGCCCGGGGAGGTCCCGTCGCTGCGGATGCGGCTGCCGGCGAGCGAGGCCGGCGCGCGCGCCGCCGATGCGTCGCGAACGCCGCGGCGCGAGGCGGCGCCGGTCGGCGAGGAGGACACGGCGGTGATCCTCTACACCTCGGGCACCACCGGCCGGCCGAAGGGAGCGATGCTGTCCCACCTCGGCATCGTGCACTCGTCGATCCACTACGAGCGGCACATGCGGCTCGGGCCCGACGAGCGCTCGGCGCTCGCGGTGCCGGCGAGTCACGTGACCGGCCTGGTCGCGATGATCACGACGATGTGGCGCACCGGCGGCACGCTGGTCGTGATCCCGCAGTTCAAGGCCGCCGAGTTCCTCGCGCTCGCGGCCCGCGAGCGGATCACCCACACCATCCTCGTGCCGGCGATGTACGCGCTGTGCCTGCTGCAGCCGGACTTCGGGCGGCACGACCTGTCGGCCTGGCGGATCGGCTGCTACGGCGGCGCGCCGATGCCGCGCTCGACGATCGAGGCGCTGGCCGCGAGGCTGCCGCGCCTGGTGCCGATGAACGCCTACGGCTCGACCGAGACCACGTCGCCCGCGACGATCATGCCGATCGGCGAGCAGGCCGCCCACCTCGACAGCGTCGGCCGGGCGGTCGCCTGCTGCGACATCGTGGTGGTCGACGACGACGGCCGCGAGGTCGCCCCCGGCGAGACCGGCGAGCTGCTGATCGGCGGCCCGATGATCGTGCGCGGCTACTGGGACAACCCCGAGGCCACCGCCGCCGGTTTCGTCGGCGGCTGCTGGCGCTCGGGCGACCTCGGCTCGGTCGACGCCGACGGCTTCGTGCGGATCTACGACCGCAAGAAGGACATGATCAACCGCGGCGGCTACAAGATCTGGTCGGTCGAGGTGGAGAACACGCTGGTGGGCTTCCCGGGCGTGATCGAGGCGGCGGCGGTGGGCGTGCCCTGCCCGGTGCTGGGCGAGCGGGTCCATGTGTTCGTGCACATGGACCCCGGCGCGCGCGCCGCGGCCGGCGAGGACGCGGCCGCGCTCGCCGAGGCGATGCGCCGCTTCTGCGCCGAGCGGCTCGCCGACTACAAGGTGCCCGAGACGGTCGGCCTGCGCGAGGCGCCGCTGCCGCGCAACGCGAACGGCAAGCTGCTCAAGCGCGAGATGCGCGGCTGGGTCGCGCCGGCCGGCTGACCGCGCGCCGGCTCAGGACCGCGCCGGGAACCGCCGGCAGAGCAGGCCTGGGGCGGTCATCGCGCGTCGTCTGCGGCGAAGCGGTACGGTCCGCCGCGCTCGAGCGCGCGGCGGTACGCGGGCCGCGCCTGCAGCGCGCGGATCCAGCGGTCGAGGTCAGGATACGCGGCGCGCTTTCCGTAGGCGCCCGCGACCTCGCCCACGAAGCTCATCTGCACGTCGGCGCCGGTGAGGTCGTCGCCGACCAGGAACGCGCGGTCCCGCAATGCACGGTCGACGTAGCCGAGGTGGTTCGCGATCTCGCTCTCGATCCGCGGATGCAGCGGCGCGCCCGCCGGCCCGAGCCGCGACACGTAGAGGTGAAGCATCAGCGGCAGCATCGCGGAGCCCTCGGCGTAGTGCAGCCAGTGCTGGTACGCGTCGTGGTCGGCGGTGGCCGGATCCGGCTGCAGGCGGCCGCCACCGTGGCGCCGGACGAGGTAGTCGACGATCGCGCCGGACTCGGCCACGACGCGGCCGTCATCCTCGATCACCGGCGACTTGCCGAGCGGATGCACCGCACCCAGCTCGGGCGGCGCGAGCCGCGTGGTCGCGTCGCGCGCGTAGTGGCGGAGCGTGTAGGGCACGCCCAGTTCCTCGAGCAGCCAGAGGACGCGCTGGGAGCGCGAGTCGTTCAGGTGGTGGACCACGATCACGGCCGGTCTCCTCGTCGATGCCGTCGGTGCCCGATCATAGCCCGCCGGACGATGCCGCCGCGGACCGGCGGCCGTGCCGCGGCGCCCGACGCGGCGACCCCTCCTGCGAGGCCATGGCCGCCGAGACGCGCGATCGCCGCGCGGAACCCGGACCTCGTGCGCGAGCATGTGCGGTGTGCCCTTGACGACCCCGACCACGGGGTCGCACCGTGACGCGGCGCGGGGCGTCGCCGTCCCGGAGGTTGCAGAGTGTGAGTTCCGCGGGGAGCGCGCCGTCCGACCTCTCAATGCGGCCGCACCGCGCCGATAACCGACAGACATCCCGACCGGTCCGACCATGACGCCCGAGCGCCGCAACTACTACCGCATCCTGCACGTGCAGCCCGAGGCGCCCGCCGAGGTGATCCGGGCGAGCTGGCGGGTGATGATGCAGACCGGCCGCGGTCATCCCGACCTCGGCGGCGATCCGGTGCGGGCGGCACAGATCAACGAGGCCTATGCGGTGCTCAGCGATCCGGTGCGTCGGACCGAGTACGACCGGGGGCTCGAGCTCGCCCGGATGCGCCGCCCGGTCGGCGGCGGTCCGGAGGCCGGCGCCCGGACGGCGCCGCCGCGGGCGGACCCGGCCCGCTGGCGCAGCGAG
>JBAXJZ010000439.1:0-4095 GCA_037137595.1 Burkholderiales bacterium
TGGGCGGCGCCTTCGACAGCAGCGTGCCGGACAGCCGCCCGATCACGAGTGCACCAGCCGGCCGCGCCGCACGCGCGCGCCCCGCCGCGCGAGCACCGTGGGCGCCGCGTGCGAGGCCGCGCCCGCCACCAGGGTCTCGACGAGCGACGCGGCCTGCGCCTGGCAGGCCGCGCAGGCCAGCGCGTCGGCCGCGTCCTTGGAGGGGGTCCCCGGCAGCGACAGCAGACGCACCACCATGGCCTGCACCTGCTGCTTGGTCGCGCGGCCGTAGCCCACCACCGCCTGCTTGATCTGCATCGGCGTGAACTCGGCCACCGCGAGGCCGGCGGTGGCGGCCGCGCAGATGGCAGCGCCGCGTGCCTGTCCGAGCAGCAGCGTGGACTGCGGGTTCACGTTGACGAAGACCTTCTCGATCGCGGCCGACTGCGGCCGGTATTCGGCGATGACCTCGCGCAGCTGCGAGTAGATCGTGGCGAGCCGCGCCGGCAGCTCGCCGTCGGGCACGCGGATCACGCCGCTCGCCACGTAGGCGATCCGGCCCGCCGGCTGCCGCTCGACGATGCCGAAGCCGGTCAGCCGCAGGCCGGGGTCGATGCCGAGGATCCGTTCCATCCGGACGGATGATACGCGGGCCGGCGCGCGCGGCCGGCCCGGCGCGGTCTCAGTGCCGGAAGTGCCGGACGCCGGAGAACACCATCGCCACGCCGCGCTCGTCGGCGGCCGCGATGACCTCCTCGTCGCGCACCGAGCCGCCGGGCTGGATCACCGCGACCGCGCCCGCGTCGACGACCACGTCGAGGCCGTCGCGGAACGGGAAGAACGCATCGGATGCGACGACGGAGCCGGCGAGCGCGAGCGACGCGTTCTCGGCCTTGATCGACGCGATCCGCGCCGAGTCGATGCGGCTCATCTGGCCCGCGCCCACGCCGAGCGTGCGCCCGCCGCCGCAGAAGACGATCGCGTTGGACTTCACGAACTTCGCGACCCGCCAGGCGAACAGCAGGTCGCGCAGCTGGTCGTCCGTGGGCGCCCGCTGCGTGACCACCTTCAGACCCTCGGGCTCGAGGTTCCATTCGTCGGGCGTCTGCACCAGCAGGCCGCCGCCCACGCGCTTGAGGTCGACGTGGTTCGAGGCGCGCGCGATCGGGATCTCCAGCAGCCGCACGTTCTGCTTGGAGGCGAACACGCGGCGCGCCGCCTCGTCGAAGCCCGGGGCGATCAGCACCTCGACGAACTGCTTCGAGACCTGCTCGGCCGCCGTGCCGTCGAGCGGCCGGTTGAACGCGATGATGCCGCCGAAGGCCGAGGTCGGGTCGGTCGCGAAGGCCTTCGCGTAGGCGTCGCCGCAGCTCGTGCCGATCGCCACGCCGCAGGGGTTGGCGTGCTTGACGATCACGCAGGCCGCCTCGTCGAAGGTCTTCACGCATTCCCACGCGGCGTCCGCGTCGGCGATGTTGTTGTACGAGAGCTCCTTGCCCTGCAGCTGCCGGTAGTGCGCGAGCGTGCCGGTGGCCGGCACCACGTCGCGGTAGAACGCGGCGCCCTGGTGCGGGTTCTCGCCGTAGCGCATCGGCTGCACCCGCTCGAACTGGATCGTGAGCGTCTGCGGGAACGTGTCGCGGCCGCCGTCGGGCCGCACGCCGCCCAGCCAGTTCGCGACCGCGCCGTCGTACTGCGCGGTGTGCGCGAACACCTTGCGCGCGAGCTCGAAGCGCGTCGGGTGGCTGACCACGCCGTGCTCGCGGATCTCGGCGAGCACGCGCCGGTAGTCCTTCGGGTCCACCACCACGGCGACGCCGTCGTGGTTCTTCGCGGCCGCGCGCAGCATCGCCGGGCCGCCGATGTCGATGTTCTCGATCGCGTCCTCGAGCGTGCAGTCGAGCCGCGCCACCGTCTGCTGGAACGGGTAGAGGTTCACCACCAGCAGGTCGATGCGGTCGATGCCGTGGGCCTCGATCGCCGCCATGTGCTCGGGCGAGTCGCGCCGGGCGAGCAGGCCGCCGTGCACCTTCGGGTGAAGCGTCTTCACGCGTCCGTCGAGCATCTCGGGGAAGCCGGTGTAGTCCGACACCTCGGTGACGGTGATGCCCGACTGCTGGAGCAGCTTCGCGGTGCCGCCGGTGGACAGCAGCTTCACGCCGAGGGCGACGAGCTGCGAGGCGAGCTCGACGACGCCCTCCTTGTCCGAGACGCTGATGAGGGCCCGTTCGACGCGGTGCATGGTGCCTGTCCTCTCCCTGGGGCGGCCGCTCAGAGCAGGCCGTAGTGCTGCAGCTTCTTGCGCAGCGTGTTGCGGTTGATGCCGAGCATCTCGCTCGCGCGCAGCTGGTTGCCGTGCGCCTGGCGCATCACCACCTCGAGCATCGGGCGCTCGACCGAGGCGAGCACCATGTCGTAGATCGCGCTCGGTCGCGCGCCTTCGAGATCCCTGAAGTAGCGCTCGAGGCTGCGCGTCACCGCCTGGTCAATGGACTGCGATTCGGTCGTCTGCATGGTCGAGATAGTCGTCGAGCAGGGCGAGCTGGACCTCGGGGCGCTCGGCGCGATTGATCGCGTCGCGCAGCCGCGCGGCGTCGCCGCGTGCGGTCGCATCGTCCTGGAGGGGTTCGGCGAGGCCGGCGCGGACGGCGGCGAAGCGCCTGTCCTCGCACCAGCCGTCGATGTACCAGCCGATGTGCTTGCGGGCGATCCGCGGGCCCTGGTGCTCGCCGTAGAAGGCGTAGTGGTCGAGCAGGTGCCCGCGCAGCACCGCGCGGATCTCGGAGAGCGACGGCGGCGGCAGCAGCGCGCCGGTCGCGAGGAAGTGGGCGACCTCGCGGAAGATCCACGGGCGGCCCTGGGCGGCGCGGCCGATCATCACCGCGTCGGCGCCGGTGCGGGCCAGCACGAGCGCGGCCTTGGCCGGCGAGTCGATGTCGCCGTTGGCCACGACGGGCACGCGCACCGCCTGCTTCACGCGGGCGATGGTGTCGTACTCGGCCTCGCCCAGGAACGCGTCGGCGCGGGTGCGGCCGTGCACGGTGATCATCGCCGCGCCGGCCGCCTCGAGGTCGCGGGCAAGCGTCGGCGCATTGCGGCGGCTGCGGTCCGGGCCGGTGCGGATCTTGACCGTGACCGGCACGGTCACCGCCGACGCCACGGCCTCGACGATCGCGATCGCGAGCGGCTCGTCGGCCATCAGCGCGGAGCCCGCGGCGACGTCGCAGACCTTCTTGGCCGGGCAACCCATGTTGATGTCGATCACCTGGGCGCCGCGGTCGACGTTGAAGCGCGCGGCCTCGGCCATCATCGCCGGGTCGGCACCGGCGATCTGCACCGCCTTGGGCGCGGGCTCGCCGTCGTGGTTCAGCCGGCGCGCGGTCTTGACCGTGGCCCACAGCCGCGGGTTGGAGGCCGCCATCTCCGAGACCGCGTAGCCCGCGCCCATCGCCCGGCACAGCTGCCGGAACGGGCGGTCCGTCACGCCGGCCATGGGCGCGACGAAGACGGTGTTGGGCAACCGGTGCGGGCCGAGGTTCATGTCCGAAGGGATGGCACGCGTCGCGCGGTCGCGTGGGGTCCGGGCCCGGGAGGGCCGAGGGGGAGCGGATTCTAGCGCCATTCCGTCTGCACACGAAACAGGCAGCGCGGCATCGTTCCACCTTGCAGACACGGTGAGCGTCTGCTCTCGCCACGAGGCGCGGCGGGACGGGCACGCACCGCGGCGAGGCGCGTCGGTGTCCGACCGGCGCGCCGGCCCCGAGGACCCGGGAGGACGACCGCCGAGCGTGGCAGGACGACCGGACGCGACCCGGTCCGCGTGCCTCAGCGGTGGCCGAACATCAGGTGCAGCGCGAGCGGCCGGCGCAGCGGCGGCAGCAGGTCGAGCGCGGCGAGCACCGGCGACTGCAGCGGCCGCGCGAGCGGCCAGGTGAAGCTCGCCGCCATCAGGTCGGTGACCGCGATGGTGACCGTGCGGTCGAGGCGCCGGCCGCGCCGCCAGCCGTCGAGCGCGGCCGCGAGCGGCGCGCCGCGCACGGCCACCGGGGCGAGCGCGTCGGCGAGCTCGAAGGCGTCGCGCAGCCCGAGGTTCAGCCCCTGGCCGGCGACCGGATG
>JBAXJZ010000440.1:0-4095 GCA_037137595.1 Burkholderiales bacterium
GGCGTCGGTGCGCGGCGCCGTCGCGTCGGGCGCCGGCGTCGCCGAACCCGGCGCCGACGCGGGCCGCAGCGTGCAGCCCGCCGCGACCGCCGCCGCGATGCCCAGCGCGGCCACCGCCGCCCGTCCGCCCCGGCGGAACGCGAACCTGCCTCCAGCCATGCCTCGTCAGCCTCCCGAATGAACCGGGCATCATCGCCCCGGCCGATGCCGCGGCGATGAAACGCTCCGGCAGGGCATTGTCCCGCGCCCGCGGTCCGGCCGCTCGCGCGGGCCCCAGGGTCACGGGGCCGATCGTGCCGCCGGCGCTCCGCGTCCGAGACCCCGCGTTTGACGGAACGTCACGCCTCGCGCATGGTGCGCGCGGGTCCGCCGCATGCGGGCCCGTGTCGTCATACCGTCCCCTGCACCGAACCGATGAACGCACCGCTCGCCACCCCCACCGCCCTCACCACCTCGTCCGAACGCCTCTGGGACGCGCTGATGCGCCTCGCCCGCATCGGCGCCACGCCGAAGGGCGGCGTCTGCCGCCTCGCGCTCTCGCCGCTCGACGCCGAGGGCCGCGCTCTGGTGACCGGCTGGCTGCGCGAGGCCGGCTGCACGCTGCACACCGACGCGATCGGCAACGTCTTCGCGATCCGCCCGGGCACCGACGCCGACGCCGCGCCGGTCGCGATGGGCAGCCACATCGACACCCAGCCCAACGGCGGCCGCTTCGACGGCAACTACGGCGTGCTCGCGGGCCTGGAGATCGTGCGCACGCTGAACGACGCCGGCATCGCGACGAAGCGCCCGATCGCGGTCGCGATCTGGACCAACGAGGAGGGCACGCGCTTCCAGCCGGTGATGATGGGCTCGGGCGTCTACGCGGGCGCCTTCACCGCCGAGCACTGCCGCGCGCAGAAGGACGCCGACGGCGTCAGCGTGGGCGAGGCGCTCGCCGCGATCGGCGCCGACGGCGCCGACGCCGCCCCGGCCTTCGACGCCTACTTCGAGGCGCACATCGAGCAGGGCCCGGTGCTCGAGCGCGAGGGCAAGGTGATCGGCGTCGTCGAGTCCGCGCTCGGCCAGCGCTGGTTCGACGTGGTGGTCGAGGGCCAGGACGCCCACGCCGGCCCCACGCCGATCGAGATGCGCCGCGACGCGCTGCTCGCCGCGTCGCGGCTCGTGCAGGCGGTCCGCGAGGTCGCGGCCTCGCACCCGCACTACGCGCGCGGCACCGTCGGCCGTCTGATCGTCTCGCCCAACTCGCGCAACGTGATCCCCGGCCGCGTCGAGCTCAGCATCGACCTGCGCAACGCCGACGCGCCCACGCTCGACGCGATGGCCGACGCGGTCCGCGCGGCCGCCGAGCGCATCGCCCGCGAGGACGGCGTGTCGATCACGATGCAGCAGACCGTGCACTTCCCGCCCTGCGCGTTCGAGCCCTCGATGGTCGCGTCGATCGAGTCGACCGCGGCCGCGTTCGGCTACACCGCGCGGCGGCTGGCCAGCGGCGCCGGCCACGACGCGGTCTACGTCGCGCGCACCTGCCCGGCGGCGATGGTCTTCGTGCCCTGCGAGAAGGGCATCAGCCACAACGAGATCGAGAACGCCGACCCGGCGCACCTGCACGCCGGCGCGAACGTGATGCTGCACGCGGTGCTGGCGCGCGCGAACCGCTGATCCCCGTCGGCACCGGCCGGCGTCGCCGCGCGCGACCCGGCGCGGCCCGCGATCGATGACCCCCGCCGAGTTCCTGACCCACGAACTGACCGAAGCCCTCGGGCAGGCGCCCGGCATCGCGGTGCTGGCCGCGGTGGCCGGTGCGTTCGTGCTGGGCGGGGTGGTCAAGGGCCTGCTCGGCGTCGGCCTGCCGCTGGTGGTCGTCCCGCTGCTCGCGCTGGTGATCCCCACGCCCAAGGCGATCGCGCTGATGGGCATCCCGATCCTGGTCTCGAACGTCGTGCAGTCGATGGACGGCGGCCACGTGCGCTACGCGCTGAAGCGCTTCGCGTGGCTGCTGGTGCCGCTGGTCGCGATCACCGCGCTGACCGTGCGGCTCACTCTGGACCTGCCGGTGAAGCAGCTCAACGCCTTCGTCGCCTGCGCGCTGCTGATCGCGATCGGGCTGATGGCCTGGAACCCGCGCCTGGACATCGACGCGCGCGGCGAGCGGCGCTGGGGCGTCGCGGTGGGCGTGGCCTCGGGGATGATGGGCGGCGTGTCCTCGCTGATGGGGCCGCTGGTGATCACCTACCTCGTGGCGCTCGGCCTGGACCGCGAGCGCTTCGTGGGCTCGATCAGCGTGATCTATCTCGCCGGCGCGCTGCCGCTGTTCGGCTCGATGGCCGTGCTCGGCGTGCTCGGCCTGCCCGAGGCGATCCTCTCGGGCCTGGCGCTCGCGCCGATGTTCGGCGGCATGGCGCTCGGCAAGCGGCTGCGGCACCGGGTGAGCGAGACGGCGTTCCGCCGGCTGCTGCTGGCCTTCCTCACGGCGGTGGCGCTGATCCTGCTGCTGCGCTGACGGCGCGGCCGCCGCGGCGTCCGCGTCAGGCGGCCCCGCCCGCCGCCACGCGCGCCACCAGCCCCAGCGCCATCACCGCGAGCATCGCCTTCAGCCAGCCGCGGTAGCGGGCCGGGTCGGCGCGCCGGCGCAGCGCGAACCCGCCCGCGTAGCCGGCCAGCCCGAGCACGGCGATCGGCAGCGTCGCCGCCAGCACGCCGCCGTCGAAGGCGCCGTGCCGCGCCATCAGCACCGCCTGCACCGACTTCCCCGCGAGGAACAGCCAGTTCATCGTCGCGATGATCGAGGCCACCGGCAGGTCCAGCAGCAGGAAGAAGATCAGCAGCACCGGCCCGGCCACGTTGAGCGCGCCCTCCGAGAACCCCGCGGCGAGCCCGAAGGGCGCGGCCAGCAGCGTCGGATGCGCGCGCGCCCAGGGCAGGTCGGTGCGGCCCAGCCGGTCGAGGACCAGGTAGGCCGCGAGCACCGCGGCCATCAGCAGCATCAGCACATCCGCGGGCACCGCGTGCAGCGCCGCCACGCCGACCCACAGGCCGACCGGCATCAGCGCCGCGAGCGGCCAGTAGACGCGCGCGGCGGCGCGCAGGTCGCCCTGGCCGCGGAACGCCACCAGCGGGCCGAGGGTGACGAGCAGCGTGGGCAGCACCAGCAGCCCGACCGCCGCCTGCCAGCCGAACATCAGCCCGAACAGCGGCGTGGCCAGCAGCGGGAAGCCGATGCCCACGAAGCCGTGGACGACGCCCGACGCCGCGGCGATCGCGAGCATCGCGGCCCACTGCAGCGGGGTGAATCCGGACAACGCGGCATCGATCATCGGCAACGGAGGCGCGGGGGCGGGGCGGCAGCTCGGCCACCCCGATCGCGACGGGGTCTTCCGGGGGGCCGCCACGGTACACCGGGCCGGGCCGCGCGCTGGTGCGCCGCGCAAACGAACCGGAACCGTCGCCGCGTCCGGCCCATGGCGACGCGCCCCGCCGTCACGCCGCACCGCAGCGCGACACCCCGCGCGCGGCGGGCGCCGATCCGCGAGCCGCGGAACTGCGCCGCGCCGCGCCCGGTATTCCGATGTCCGCCTCCGGCCGCGCGGTGTAGCGTGGACTCGGACGGTCGGCATGCGGCCGGAGGAGAACGACGATGCGATTCGGATCCTTCTGCGCGATGGGCGCGCTCTGCGCGGCGGTCCTGCTGCCCGCTCCGGCCGGCGCCCTGACCGTCACCCTCGAGGAATGCGACGAGGGCGCGGACTTCATCCGCAACGCCGCCTACTCGCGCGAGAACGGCCTGTCGGCCGCCGAGTTCCTGCGCCGGATGGAGGACGACCTGGTGATGATCCGCGGCGTGCCCGCGGCGCTGCGCTGGTTCGTCCGCGACGACGACGACGAGGCGATGCTGCGCACCGCGGCCATCGCGGTCTTCGCCGAGCCGCGCGGCCCGCACGAGCACCACCGCGAGTTCCTCGCCGGCTGCCGCGCGACCGTGCAGGCCTCCGCCGACGCGCCGCCGCCGGTCGCCGCGCTGCCGCGCTGACCGCGCGCTCCGGGCGCACCCGCGCCGGACGCAACGGCAGCGCTCGATCCGCCGATCCCTTCACC
>JBAXJZ010000441.1:0-4090 GCA_037137595.1 Burkholderiales bacterium
CAGGGTGATGCCGTTCAGGCGGTACCGGACGTCAGCGCGGTGGCGAGCGGGCCGATGACGCGGCGGCTCCACGGCGCATCGGGCAGCATCCAGACGCAGGCCCGCGCGCCGCGCCGGTACGGCGCGAGCCCGGCGACGCGCGCGAGGTCATGGCGGCGCCGACGCTCGATCGCATCGACCTCGGGGGCGCCGTCCGCGAAGCGCAGCGGATCGGCGGCGCCGGTCAGTCGATCGAGCAGTCGGGCCGGCGCGACGACGACGTCGGACTCGCGCTCGCCGTACGCGTTGTAGTTCATCGCCTCGCCGAGGCGACGCAGCGCGGCCCGCTGCGTCGCGTCGTAGCCCGAGGCGGCGGCGAGCACGTCGGCAGGTTCGCCGAGGCCGTCGCCGTAGGCGCCGACCAGCGCCCAGCCGCGGTGCGCCCCGCCGAGCGCACGGTCGACCAGCAGGCTCGTGCAGGTGCGCGGATCGTCGTCGAGGTGGACCTCCAGCCTCGGCGAGCCGGGCAGCGGCGGCGCCGCGTGATGGTCGAACCAGCGCACCTGCGCGCCGTCGGCGAGCAGGCGCAGCAGGTCGGTCCGGTTGCGCCGCATCGACAGGTCGAAGACGTTCACCTCGTCGGCCGCGCCGTCGGGGACGTGCCGCAGCAGCTCGATGTCGCGCTTGAGCCCGGTCAGCGTCACCGCCGGCCCCGGATGCGACAGGCGCCACTGGTGCAGCGCGCACAGTCCGTCGGCGTCGCCGTTGCAGAGGTCCCAGCGCCGGGGCGGCCGACCGTCCGGCCACGCTCCGTCCGACTCCCCCGATCGGCCCGGGCCGGCGGTCATCGTACGGGTTTTCCGCAGCGCGACCGGCGAGCACGGCGCGCCGGATCGGGCACACTGCCGGCTCCCCCCACCCCGCCGGACGTCCGCTGCGGACGGATCCGCCCCTGGAGCACCGGGATGCCGAGTCGGCCCCGATCGCCGCGCCGCCCGCTCCCGCGGCGGCAGCCCGCACGATGACCGCCCGAGCCGTGGCGCGGGCCGCCTGTGTCCTGGTGCTCGCCGCGGCCGCCGCGCCGGTCGGCGCGACCTGCGAGGTCGTCGCTGCGCGGATCGCGCCGCGCGATCCCGCCGCCCCGGGCGGCGCCGAGTTCGTCCGCCGGCTGGACGGCCTGTCCGAGCCGGAGCGCGACCTCGCGATCCGCGACGCGCTCCTCGCCGGCAACCTGCCCGGCTTCCTGCGCCGCGCGGTGCCGCTCGAGCTCGCCGCCCCCGCCGGCGGCGCACGCACGTCGCGCGTGATCGTCTGCGTGCTGCCCGACTACCTCGCCGTGGGCAGCGACGACGACCACGTGCGGGTGCCGATGAGCCTGCACGCCGCGTCCGCGATCGCGCACGCCTTCGGCTTCACGCTGCCGACCCGACGCCTGGTCGACGCGATCTACGCGCAGGCGTCGGTCCGGCTCGATCCCCGCCCGCTGCCCGCCGGCGACGCGATGCGATCCACCGCCTACTTCGTCCGCCACGACGCGATCGTGCGGGCACAGCGCGACGCGGACGCCGCGCCGCGCGGCGCGCTCGTCGCAGGCCACAAGAAGGACCTGGTGCTGACCGGCCGGCTGCGGCGGGCGCCGGACAGGCTCGCCCTCTACGGCTGGCACCGCGCGCCGTCGGCGCCGATCCAGCCGCTCAGCCTCGTGCACGGCGCGCGCTACGCCGACTACAGCCACGGCGTGCGGCTGATCGCGGCCACCGCGTGGGTCGACGGCGTGCCGCGGACGATCGGCGAGGTGCTGCGCGACGCGCGGCTGTCGGCGGCGCTGAGCGACGAGGGACCGATCGAGCTCGACGGCGGGACCTGAGCCGCCCCCGGCCGGTCGGCGACCGATCAGCGGGCCGGCAGCGTCGCGCAGCATCGGAAGCCCAGGTGGTAGTTCGCATGGCTCGCCGGATCGAGCACGCGCGTGCCGTGCCAGAACGGCGCGCGCCACCGGCACCAGTCCTCGTGGGCGCGGTAGGCGTCGAACACGAACCAGCTGCCCTTCATCTCGGTCACCCCGAGCGTCCGGCTGCCGCGGCTCGACATCTGCCCCGGCTCGAGCGGCAGGTTCATGTGCTCGGCGGCGTTCCCGTTCAGGTCGTAGACGCCGAGCGGGCTGCGGCACTGCGGGAAGTCGCCGGTCGGATAGGTGTTCGAGCCGCAGGCGTTCCAGCCGCCCCCCTCGCAGCCGGGCGTCTTGCGGCTGCCGGTGGCGCAGACACCGCCGCGGTAGGCCGGGCCGTAGCTCCAGCGCCGCTCGCCCTCGTGAGCGCGGTTGTGGGCGGCCCGCATCCGCGCGACCGCATCGGTCGGCGAACGCCCTGCGGCGAGGTCGAAGCGGTAGTCGGGCGGCTCGAGCCGCCCCTCGCAGGCGCCCTCCCATTCGTGGGCGTCGCACAGCCGCTTGCCCATCGCCTCGCAGAGCTCGGCCGCCTCCCGCGCCTTGACCCAGACCACCGGGTACTCGCAGGGAATGTCCGGGAACTCGTACTGGTCGATGCAGGTGCGCGCGGCCTCGGGACGCTCGGTGCGAGGATCGTAGAGCGGCGCCATGTGCGGTGCGCCGCAGATCGCCTCGAACCCGGCCTCGTCGGCGGGCGGCGGTCGCTCGGCGCGCTGCGCCCGGCACTCGCCGGGGCTGCGCGGATGCACGGCGATCGCCGGGTTGCCCTGGCCGGCGACGCCCGAGCGGCGGAAGACGGCGCGGACCGCCTCGCCCTGTGCTGGCGTGAGCCGGTGCTCGCGCTCGATCGCGCGCAGCATCGCCTCGTTGCGCTCGGCGAACGCGGGCCCCCCGGCCGCGGGCCCGGTCGCATCGCCCGCCCTGGGCGGCGCGCCGAACCACAGCAGGGCCGCGAGCGCCGCGACGGCCCATGTCCGCGTCATCGGGCCGTCCCCGTGCGCAGGACCGTGAAGAAGTCCCGATCGTCGGGGACGCCCACGAAGCGCGGCAGCCGGTCGTCGCCCGCGCCACGGTCGAGCTGCGCCATGCCGCGCACGAGGTGCTCGACACGCAGCCGGTCGCCGTCGCGCACGTAGACGGCGAGGTACGTGTGCTCCAGCGCGTTCATGTCGAGGTGCATCGCGTGGCTGCAGCCGGCCGACAGGAACACCCGCGCCATCGTCGCCGGCACCGCCGTCGAGAACCAGCCGTAGACGAGGTGGGTCGTGCCGCCCGCCTCGAGCAGGCAGGCCCCTGCGCGCAGCGAGCGCAGCTGCTCGTCGGCCGAGCCCGACCAGTTTCCCGCTCCCCACCGCTCCACCAGCGCGCCGATCGCGGGCGCGCCGCCGCCCGCCGGCGTCTCGACCAGCGGCACGCCGTTCTGCCGGGCATCGCGGATCCGCGGCATCAGCGCGGCATCGGCGGCGGACCAGGTCTTCATGCCGACCCGACCGTCCTGCAGCACGTAGAGGGTCGACAGTCCGGGCACGAGCCGGCTGAACACGACGCCCTGCTCGACGAAGCCGTAGTGGCTGCCGCGGTTGACCGCGGCGAGCGCGCCGTAGCGGAACGCGCCGTGCTCGCGCTTGAAGCCGCCGGTGAAGGTGGCGACCAGCTCGTCGCGCCGGGCGGGCGGCACCTGCCCCGTGCGCACCAGCGGCGCGGCGCCGTCGATCCCGTCCGGGCCGATCGACCCCGGGTCGCGCAGGGCGGGCGGGACCCGCGCGGACCAGCCGAGCCGCGGATGCTCGGTCCCGAGCGAGAAGCCGAGCCGGTGTCGCGACAGGTCGAACGCCACCAGGAACACCAGCGCCTTCGCCTCGATCGGGTCGGGACGCCAGGGCGCGGTCCCGGGCGGCTCCGGCACCGCGTCCGGCCGGGTCACGGCGACGTGCACGCCGGGCAGGCCCGCGAGCGGCAACCAGCGCCCCAGGGGCCAGCCCGCGGCGGACTCGGGGCCGGCATCGAGGCCGAGTCCGTCGGCGAGGACCGACTGCCCCTCGAAGCCGGCCCGCAGCGGCAGCGGCGGGGGCGCGCCGGCGTCGTCGGCCGCGGCGCCCCCCCCCGTGCGGCCCGACGGCCCCGGCGTGCCCCCCCCCACGAACGCGTCGCGGGACAACCCCC
>JBAXJZ010000442.1:0-4084 GCA_037137595.1 Burkholderiales bacterium
GCCCTCGCCGCCGGCCCGCTGGCGCGGCGCCCGTTCGCCGACGAGCGCCTGCCCGACCCGATCGACCTCGACGCCGTCGACCCGCGGCGCGGCCGGCCGGTGCCGATGCGCCTGCACCTGCCGCGCGGCGCCTCGCCGCGCGACCCGGTGCCGATGGTGGTGTTCTCGCACGGCATCGGCGGGTCGAGGCAGGGCTACGCCTGGCTCGGCCGGCACTGGGCCGCCGAGGGGGTCGCGAGCCTGCACCTGCAGCACGTGGGCAGCGACCGCGCGCTGTGGTTCGCGGGCAGTCCGTTCGCGGTCGCGTCCCGGTTGCAGGCGGCCGCCCAGGAGGGCGAGGCGATCGCGCGGGCGCGCGACCTGTCGTTCGCGCTCGATCACCTGCTCGAGGGGCCGCTCGGCGCGGCGGTCGACGCGTCGCGGATCGTCGCGGCCGGCCATTCGTACGGCGCGAACACCACGCTGCTGGCGAGCGGCGCCCGCGTCGAGCGCGCCGGCGCCGTCGTGGACCTGCGCGACGAGCGGGTGCGTGCGGCCATCGTGATCTCGGCGCCGCCCTTCTACGGCGAGCCCGACCCGTCGCGCATCCTGGGGCCGGTGGCGGTGCCGAGCCTGCACGTGATCTGCACCGAGGACGTGATCCGCATCCCCGGCTACTGGAGCGACGCCGCCGACCGCATCGCCGTGTTCGAGGCGGTGGGCGACCGGCGCAAGGCGCTCGCGGTCTTCGAGGGCGGCTCGCATTCGATCTTCACCGACCGGGGCGCGCCGGGCGGGCCGGTGGTGAATGCCCGCGTGAAGGCGGCGACCCGCGAGCTCACCACCGCGTTCCTGCGCGGCGTGTTCGACGGCGAGGACCGCGCGCTGCGCGACTGGCCCGAGCGTCACCGCGACCTGGTGGCGCGCTGGGTGGCGCCCGCCTGAGGCGCGGGCGCGGGCGGGGGCCCGGACCCGCGGCCGGCTATGATGCGGGGCCGAGCGCGCGTCGCGCGGCCCCGCCCCCATGAACCGTCTTCCCCCCAAGCCCCCCCGAGGTCCGGGCGCACCGCGCCGTCCGGACGGTCCCGCGCGCGGCGCCGGTCCGGCCCGTGCCGCGTCGCCCGCCGCGCTCCGCGACGATGTGTCCGACGAGACGCCCCGCCTGTCGAAGCGCATGGGCGAGCTCGGCCTGTGTTCGCGCCGCGAGGCCGAGGAATGGATCGTCAACGGCTGGGTCCGCGTCGACGGCGAGGTGGTATCGGTGCTCGGCGCGCGCGTGCCGCGCACCGCGCGCATCGACGTCGATCCGGCGGCCCGCGCGCACCAGGCCGAGCGGGTGACCATCCTGCTGCACAAGCCCGTCGGCTACGTGTCCGGGCAGGCCGAGGACGGCCACGAGCCGGCCATCGTGCTGATCCGCCCCGAGAACCGCTGGGCCGAGGATCCGTCGCCGCTGCGATTCAAGCCGGGCCACCTGCGCGGGCTCGCGCCCGCCGGCCGGCTCGACATCGACTCGACCGGGCTGCTCGTCTTCACGCAGGATGGCCGCGTGGCGCGCCGCCTGATCGGTGACGACACCTCGGTCGAGAAGGAGTACCTCGTCCGGGTCGAGGGGGCCCTGTCGGACGAGGGCATGCGCCTGCTGCACCACGGCCTGTCGCTCGATGGCGTGCAGCTGCGCCCCGCCAAGGTGTCGTGGCAGAACGAGCACCAGCTGCGCTTCGTGCTGCGCGAGGGCCGCAAGCGGCAGATCCGGCGGATGTGCGAGGCCGTGGGGCTGAAGGTGACGGGGCTCAAGCGCGTGCGCAGCGGCGGCGTGCCGCTCGGCAAGCTGCCGCCCGGACAGTGGCGCTACCTGCGCCCCGACGAATCGTTCTGAACCGGCCGGGGAGGCCGACATGTCCGAAGCCATCGCGCCGACCCCGGCGCCCGTCGTCCGCTGGAGCGAGCAGGGCGTCGACCACGTCGCGCGCTGGCGCTCGGAGCGCGGTGCGCCGCCGCCGAAGCGCGTCGAGGTCGTCGACGACACCCTGCGCGCCGACGACGCGTTCTCGCTCGCCACCCAGGGCACCGGCCTGCTGTGGCGCGGCGACTTCCACAACGCGCGGCAGCTGCTGGTGGCGCTCGCGCACCGCGTCGACCGTGCGCCGCGACGGTCGCCGCCCGCGGGCGCCTCGCCGGTCGACGTCTTCAACCGCGTGCGGATGGCGCGTGCGCAGCGGGCCCGCACCCTCGGCGCGCTGCTCGTGCCGCTGGAGGCCGACCACGGGATCCCGCTGCGTCGCGCACCCGACCTGCGCGCCGCCTGCACCGAGGCCTGGGGCCCGGGCGGAGAGGGCCCGTCGGTCGTGTCGCTGCGCGAGCTGCAGGGGCTGGTGGGCGCCCACGAGTGGCGGGTGAACGGCATCGAGGTGCCTGCGGCGGGCGGCCGCATCCATCCGCACTACGGCGTGTTCGCACCGACCCGCCGCGAGTACGTCGGCCTGGTCGCCGAGGCGCCGCTCGGGCCGGCGGTGGTCGGCGCGCCCCGAGCGTTCGACATCGGCACCGGCACCGGCGTGCTCGCCGCGGTGCTGGCGCGCCGCGGCTTCGGCCGCGTGGTGGCCACCGACACCGATCCGCGCGCGCTCGCCTGCGCCCGCGAGAACATCGAGCGCCTGGGCCTCGCGTCGCGCGTCGACGTGACGGCCGCCGACCTGTTCCCCGAGGGGCGCGCGGCCATCGTCGTCTGCAACCCGCCCTGGCTGCCGGCACGACCCGCGTCGCCGCTCGAGCGTGCGGTCTACGACGAGGGCTCGCGGATGCTGCGCGGCTTCCTCGACGGCCTGGCCGCGCACCTCGAGCCGGGCGGCGAAGGCTGGCTCGTGCTGTCGGACCTCGCCGAGCGGCTCGGCCTGCGCAGCCGCGAGGCGCTCACCGGCTGGATCGCGGCCGCGGGCCTGCGCGTGCTCGCCCGGATGGACGCGCGGCCCGCGCATCCGAAGGCGCTGGACCGCAGCGATCCGCTGAACGTCGCGCGCGCGGGCGAGGTCACCTCGCTCTGGCGGCTCGGCGTGGCCTGACGACGACACCGAGGAGACGATCCATGCCGCGCCTGACCGGCCGCTCCGCCTTCCTGCAGCTGCTGCGCGACGAAGGCATCACCCACCTGTTCGGCAACCCCGGCACGACCGAGCTGCCGATCATGCACGCGCTCGCCGAGCATCCCGAGCTCACCTACGTGCTCGGCCTGCAGGAGAGCGTGGTGGTGGGAATGGCCGACGGCTTCTCGCGCGCGTCGGGCCGGCTGGTGGCGGCCAACGTGCACGTCGCGCCCGGCCTGTGCAACGCGCTGGGCGCGCTCTACAACGCGAAGTTCACCGGCACCCCGCTGATCCTCACCGCGGGCCAGCAGGAGCAGGGCCACGGCCTGACCGAGCCGCTGCTCTACGACCCGCTGGTGCCGATCGCCGAGCCGCTGGTGAAGTGGGCCGTCGAGGTCACGCGGCTCGAGGACCTGCCGCGGATCGTCCGCCGCGCGGCGAAGATCGCCACCACGCCGCCGACCGGCCCGGTCTTCATCTCGCTGCCCGGCGACATCCTGAACGCCGAGGCCGAGATCGACCTGCTCGCCTCGAGCCGTGTCGACGCCCGCACCCGGCCGTCCGACGATGCGCTGCGGGCGTTCGCCGACCGGCTGCTCGCCGCCGAACGCCCGATCGCGATCGTCGGCGACGAGCTGGTCCGCGGCGACGCGCTCGCCGACGCCGCGGCCTTCGCCGAGGCGCTCGGCTGCCCGGTCTGGCAGCAGCCCGTCGCCTGGGGGGCACATTTCCCGCCCGAGCACCCGTGTTTCGTCGGCGCGCTGTCGCGTTCGCAGCCGCAGGTGCGGGACGTGCTCGCGCGTCACGACCTGGTGGTCGTGCTGGGCGCCGACCCGTTCTGCATGTCGGTCTACAGCGAGACCGAGCCGGTGCCGCCCGGACTGCCGATCGTGCACGTCGGTCTCGTCGACCGCCACATCGCGAAGAACTGGCCGGTGGAGATCGGACTGCAGGCGGAGGTCGGCGAGACGCTGCGGGCGCTCGTGCCGGTGCTGCGCGAGCGGGGCGGCGCGGCCCGGGCG
>JBAXJZ010000443.1:0-4080 GCA_037137595.1 Burkholderiales bacterium
CCGTCGCGTCGGGCACGCGCGCGCGCACCGCATCGGCCTGCGAGGCGTCCTGCACCGCGGCCGCCACGCGTGCGCCGTGGCGCCGCAGCGCGGCCGCGGTCGCGAGCCCGATGCCCGAGCCCGCGCCGGTGACCAGCAGGTGGCGCCCGCCCAGTTCGGGAATCGATCCGTCGCGTCCGTCGTTCATCCGCCCGCTCCTATACTCCGCAGCCTGTTCAAGGAGGACCGCCCGTGGCGACCCACGACGACGACACGCCCGACGCCGGCCGCCGACTGCTCGACGAGATGTTCGCCAAGCGCGGCTACCTGCTCTCCTACCACCGTCTGCTCGGCGCGTCCGATCCGAAGCTGCTCGCCACCTACGACGCGCTCTACACCCGGCTCACGCTCGACGAACGCGTGCTCACGCCGTTCGAGAAGGAGGTGGTCTGGGTCGCGCTGATCGCCGCCACCCGCGAGCGCTACGCGGCCTTCCACCTCGACCGCGGCGTGGCCGGCGGGATGACGAAGGCCGACATCGCCGATTCGATCGCGATCGCCGGCGCCTGCGAGGGCTTCGACGCGCTGCGCTTCTGCGACGGCGCGTTCGGCAAGTGGCTCGACGAGGGCGCGGGCACCGCGCGCTACGTCGCGATGTTCGAGGCGGCGCGCGGCGGGCTGCCGCCGGCGATCGCAGAGGTGGCGGCAGTGGTCTGCCACGCGTCGCGTCGCGACGCGGGCGGCATGAAGGTCCACCTGAAGCGTGCGTTCGAGGCGGGCGTGCGGCGCGAGCAGATGGCCGAGGGGCTGTGCTACGTGCTGCTCCACCGCGGCGGTCCGACGATGATCGACGCGGCCAAGGCCTGGGAGCAGGCCGCCGCCGAACTCGGGATCCCCGGGCCGCACTGAACGCATCGCCGCGCGCCGCGTCAGTCGGCCTTGATCCCCCTGGCCCGGACCAGCGCGGCCCACTTGCGGCGCTCGCCGAGCAGGTAGTCGCGGAACGACTCGGGCGAACCGCCCACCGGCTCCACGCCCAGCGTCTGCAGCCGCTCGCGGACCTCGGGCGCCTGCAGCGCCGCGGCGAAGGCCTCGTTCAGCCGCGCGACCACCGCCGGCGGCGTGCCCGCGGGCACCAGCGCGCCGTACCAGCCGTTCGCGTCGACGTCGTCGATGCCCACGTCGCCCAGGCTCGGGATGTCGGGGGCGAGCGTCGAGCGCCTCGGCGCGAGCACCGCGAGGGCCTTCACGCGGCCGGCGCGGATGTCGGCCGACAGGCCCGCGAGTCCGTCGACGCCGAGCGGCAGGTGGCCGCCGAGCAGGTCGGTCTTCAGCGGGCCGGAGCCCTTGTAGGCCACGTGCTGCACCGTGGCGCCGGCGCGCTGCGCGAAGAGCTCCATGCCCAGGTGCGAGTTCGAGCCCGCGCCCGCCGACCCGTAGCTCAGCGCGCCCGGCTGTGCCTTCGCCTGCGCGACCAGCTGCTGGACCGTGGTGATCCCGGAGCCCGGCGTGGCCACCAGCACGTTGCCGTAGCGAACCAGGTGGATCACCGGCGCGAAGTCCTCGAAGCGCCAGCCCGGCCGTTCGAACAGCGCCTCGCTGGTGGTGAAGTTGGGCGCGGTGACCAGCACGGTATGGCCGTCTGCCGGCGCGCGGGCGACCGCCTCGGTGCCGATGTTCGCCGACGCGCCCGCGCGGTTCTCGACCGTCACCGGCTGGCGGAACGCGGTCGACAGCCGCTCGGCCATCATCCGCGCGACCGCGTCGGTGCCGCCGCCGGGGCTGTAGGGCACGACGATGCGGATCGGCTTCGTCGGATAGTCCTGCGCCCAGGCGCCGGCGGCGCCGCAGGCGATCGTCGCGATCAGCAGCCGGCCGAGCGCCCGCCGCGTTCCGGTCGTCGTCATCGTCGTTCCCCTCCCCGTCTTCGTTCCCGTCGCGGTCGCGCCGCGCTCAGCCCACCCTCGGCCGCATCGCCCCCCAGGGCGTGACCTGCTCGTAGGCCCGCGCCGCGCGCAGGCACAGGTCCTCGCGGTGGTTGGGCGCGACGAGCTGCAGCGACAGCGGCAGGCCCGCCTTCGAGAATCCGCTGCAGACCACGATCGCCGGCTGCTGGGTCAGGTTGAAGGGGAACGAGAACGGCGTCCACCAGGTCCAGTCGGTGCCGGTGAGCGGCGTCACGCCCGGCGGCGGCGGCGGCATCACCAGGCCGACGTCGAAGGGCTGCACGGCCGTGCCCGGCGTGAGCAGCAGGTCCCAGTCGGCATGGAAGCGCTGCATCCGCACGGCCAGCTCGCCGCGCGCCTTCTGCGCGTCCATGAAGTCGTCGATCGAATAGCGCGCGGCGTACTCGATCGATTCGCGCAGGCCGGGGTCGAGCAGCGCGAGCTTCTCCGGCGGCAGCCGGTGCAGGAAGCTGCGGGCCGACGCGAACCAGTGGGTCGCGAACATCCCGGCCGGGTCCTCGAAGCCCGGATCGACGCGCTCCACCTGCGCGCCGAGCTTCGCGAAGACCTCGGCCGCGTCCTCGAGCGCCGCCTCGATCTCCGGATCGACGTGCGGCACGTAGCCCAGCCGCGGGCTGAGCGCGATCCGCAGGCCGCGCAGGTCGCTGCCCAGCGGCATGCCGCCGGCGCGGGCGGCATCGCCCGCGAGCGCCGCCGCCCACGAGCCCGGCGGCTTCGGCAACGCGGTCCAGTCGCGCGCGTCGGGCCGCGCGAGCACGTCGAGCATCAGCGCCGCGTCCTCGACGGTCCGCGTCTGCGGGCCGACGTGCGAGACCGTGCCCATCGGGGACGTCGGCCACGCGGGCACGCGGCCGAAGTGCGCCTTGATGCCGACCGTGCCGGTGAAGGCGGCCGGGATGCGGATCGAGCCGCCGCCGTCGGTGCCGGTGGCGAGCGTGCACAGCCCGGCGGCCAGCGCCGAGACCGCGCCGCCCGACGAGCCGCCGGGCGTCTTGGTGATGTCCCAGGGGTTGCGGGTGATGCCGGCGAGCGGCGAGTCGGTGCTGCCGCGCCAGCCCCATTCCGGCGTGGCGGTCTTGCCGAGCAGCACCGCGCCGGACTCGCGCAGCCGTGCGGTGGAGGGCGCGTCGACGTCCCAGGGACCGGCGGGGTCCACGGTCCGCGAGCCGCGCAGCGTGGGCCAGCCCTTCGCGAGGATCAGGTCCTTGACCGAGGTCGGCACGCCGTCCACCGGACCGGCCGGCTCGCCGCGCTGCCAGCGGGCCTCGGAGGCGCGGGCGTCGCGCAGCGCGGACTCGGGGTCGACGAGCACGTAGCAGTTCAGCACCGGGTTCAGCCGCTCGATGCGGTCGAGGATCACGCGCGTGACCTCGACCGGGGACAGGGTCCTCGCGCGGTAGGCGGCGACCAGGTCGGTCGCGCTCAGGTAGGCGATGTCGTCGGCGTTCATGGCGGCGGGCGGAGGGTGGCCCGTCGAAGGTAGCACGCCATCCCGGGCCGGTCCGGCGCGGCGGCGGCGCGAACGGACCGCGCCGCAGCGCCCGATGCGGTCCGCGTTCCGGTTCAGAGCACCCGGTTCGCCGGCGGCCAGCGCAGGATCATGCCCGCCAGCACGTGGCAGATCGCGGTGGCCAGCGTGCCCAGCACCACGAACTTCAGCAGCGCCGGCGCCTCGAGCGGCCGCATCGCCAGCGCGATCGCAACCAGCACCGGCGCGTGGATCGCGTACACGCAGTACGCGCGTCGCGACAGGCGCTCGAGCCACGGCGGCGGCGTCGACAGCCGCGCGAGCGACGCGCGCAGCAGGACCGCGATCGTGCCGGCGGCCACCAGCGGCTCCCAGAACGCCGTCATCAGCGCGGGCAGCGTCCAGCCGCCGGCGGCCGACGCCGCGAAGACCGGGAACACCGACGCGAGCAGCACCGGCGGCAGCAGCGTCGGCGCCGCGACGATCGCGACCCGCCGCAGCCGGCGCGCGGTGGCTTCGGGGATCCGCTGCAGCGCGCGCGTCCGCGCGCCGAGCACGCCGAGCGCGAACAGCACGACGTAGCTCGCGAAGTGGCCGAACTGCATGCCGGCGACCGACTGCCCCACCGGCCAGACGAGGCGCAGCACGAACGCCGCCGGGCCGGTC
>JBAXJZ010000444.1:0-4079 GCA_037137595.1 Burkholderiales bacterium
CGCGCCGCGGCTTCTTCCGCGAGTGCCTGAAGGACCCGCAGGCCACCGCCGAGGCCTGGGCGGAGGGCTGGTTCCACACCGGCGACGTCGTGCGCCGCGACGCCGACGGCCACCTGTACTTCGTCGACCGCCGCAAGAACGTGATCCGCCGCAGCGGCGAGAACATCGCGGCGGTCGAGGTCGAGAGCGTGCTGCGCCGCCACGCCGGGGTGCGCGAGGTCGCGGTCGCCGCGACGCCGGACGCGGTCCGCGGCGACGAGGTGCTCGCCTGCGTGGTGCCGGCGGCGCCGCTCGACGACGCCGGCCGCGAGGCGATGGCGCACGCGCTGGTCGCACTCAGCCTGGAGCACCTCGCCTACTTCAAGGCGCCGGGCTGGGTCGCGTTCGTCGACGCGCTGCCGCTCACGCCCACGCAGAAGGTCCAGCGCGGCGAGCTGAAGGCGCTGGCCGCGACGCTGCCCGGCACCCCGCGCTGCGTCGACACCCGCGCGCTCAAGAAGCGGCCCCACTGACCCGGACGATGCCGGCGGACGCACCCGCCCGTCGCCCCGACACGGAGACACGACCATGAGCGACCGCGTCGCGATCGTCACCGGCGGCAGCGCCGGCATCGGCGCCTCGATCGTCGATCACCTGCTGGACGCCGGCTGGACCGTGGTGTCGATGGCGCGCCGCGCGCCGGAGCGCACGCATCCGGCGCTGCACGCGGTCGAGGTCGACCTCGCCGACGTCGCCGCGACCCGCGAGGCGGCCCGCGACGCCTGCGCGCGCTTCCCGGTCACCGCGGTGGTCCACAACGCCGGCGCGATGCGTCCCGCGCTGCTGCCCGACGTGAAGGTCGAGGACCTGGAGGCGCTGACGGCGCTGCACCTGTCGGCACCCCTGCTGCTGGTGCAGGCGGCGCTGCCTGAGATGAGGCGCCGGCGCTTCGGCCGGATCGTGCTGGTCTCCTCGCGGGCGGCGCTCGGCCTCGCGACGCGGACCGCGTATTCGGCCACCAAGTCCGGCATGTTCGGGCTCGCCCGCACCTGGGCACTCGAACTCGGCCGCGACGGCATCACCGCCAACGTGGTGGCGCCGGGCCCGGTCGTCACCGACATGTTCCACGAGGTGATCCCGCGCGAGCAGGCGGCGCTCGACGCGACCGCCGCCAAGATCCCGGTCGGACGGGTCGGCCTGCCCGACGACGTCGCCCGCGCGGTGATGTTCTTCGTCGCGCCCGGGAACGGCTTCGTCACCGGCCAGTCGCTCTACGTCTGCGGCGGCACGAGCGTCGGCAGCATCACGTATTGAGGCCGGCGGACGTGCGGCGCCGACCGGCGGTCGAGCCGCCGCGGCGCGTGCGACCCTTGCGACGCCCCTGACCGTGCGGCCCGGGCCACCCGCCGGCCGTCCGGCCACGGCTGCCGGGGTCCGGGGCGGCGGGCGAGACTCGTCGCTCGCAAGGGTCGCGGCACGTCGTGCCCGCCCGCCACGCCTTCCTGGAGCCCGTTTGGACAGCCCTCCGGACACCGTTCCGGTCCTCACCCGACCGACGCCGGCCCGTTCGCTCGCCGCGACGCTCGCGTCGCTGGCCGGGTTCGGGTCGGGCACGCGGGTCGAGCCCGTCGGTCTGCCGCAGATCGACGACGGGCACCGGCGTGCGCTCGATGCGGCGCGCCATTACCGCCATCTCTACTACAGCGCGCCGGTCGCGCTGGTCTCGACCGACGCCGCCGGCACCGTGCTGCGCTGGAACGACCGCGCCGACGCCGGCTTCGCCGCGCGGCTGCGCAAGGGGCGGGTCAACACGCTGGCGATGATGATGGGCGACGGGCCCGCGGCGACGCTGCTCGAGCGCGTCGCCGAACACGGCCGTCACGTCGTCGAGCTGCGCGACGACGCGCGCGCCGGCGAGCCGGTGCGGGTCTGGGCGGTCGAGGCCTCGCGGGTCGGCGACTCGGTCGAGATCTCGCTGCTCGACGTCTCGGAGCGCAGCCGCGTCGCGGAGTCGCTCGAGCACATGGCGCACCACGACGTGCTGACCGACCGGCTGAACCGGCGCGGCCTGGAGCGGGCGCTCGACGCGCGGCTCGCCGATGCCGCGGGCACGCCGTGCGCGCTGGTCTACGTCGACCTGGACCGCTTCAAGGCGATCAACGACGTGTTCGGCCACTCGGTGGGCGACGCGGTGGTGATCGAGGTCGCGCAGCGCCTCGACGCCGTGCTGCCCGACGCGGCGGCGCTTGCGCGGATCGGCGGCGACGAGTTCGTCGCGCTGCTGCCCGACACCGATCTCGACGCCGCGCACCGCGTGGCCGTCGAACTGCTGGAGGCGCTGACCTCGTCGCCGATGCTGGCCGACGGGCTCGCGCTGAACGTCGAGGCCAGCCTCGGCGTGGTCGAGGTCGCGCCGCCGATGGCCTCGCGCGAGGCGCTCGCGCTGGCCGACGAGGCGTGCACGCGCTCCAAGCGCGGCGGACGCGGACGGATCACCGCGGTGCGTCCCGACGCCGAGGCGCTCGACGCGCTGCGCGAGGTCGTGCGGCTGGGCTCGATGCTCAAGACCCGGCTGCCGATCGAGCGGATGCGGCTCTTCGCGCAGCCGATCGTGCCGATCTCCCGTGTCGATCGGCCGTGCTCCTTCGAGGTCCTGCTGCGGACCGTCGGCGACGACGGCCGCGTCGAGGGGCCCGCGCGCCTGCTCGAGGCCGCCGAGCGCTCGGGCGGGATGGCGGCGATCGACCGGTTCGTGCTGGAGCGCACGGTCGAGCACCTCGCCGGCCAGCCGGCGCATGCGGCCGGCATCGGGTTCTACGCGGTGAACCTGTCGGGGCCGTCGCTGAACGACGAGCGCTTCGTGCGCGACGCCGTCGCGCTGCTGCGCGCGCATCGCGAGATCGCCGGCAAGCTGCTGCTGGAGATCACCGAGGCGGTGGCGGTGTACGACCTGCGCGGCGCGCGCCGCTTCATCGACGCGTTCCGCGAGACCGGCGCGTCGATCGCGCTCGACGACTTCGGCGCGGGCTACACCTCGTTCGCGTACCTGAAGCACCTGCCGGCCTCGATGATCAAGATCGACGGGCAGTTCGTCGTCGGCGTCGAGCGCGATCCGCGCCAGCGCGGCATCGTGCAGGCGATCGCTCGGCTCGCGCACGAGCTCGACATGAGCTGCCTCGCCGAGTGGGTCGAGGACGCGGCGACGCTGCGTACGCTGCTCGAGCTCGACGTCGACTACGCGCAGGGCTGGCTGTTCGACCGCCCGGCGCCGATCGACGCGTGGCTCGCCCGGCCGGTGCAGCTCGCGCCGCTGCGCGAGGCCCGCGCGGCCGGTCAGCGCGCGCTGGAGGGGGTGCGGTGAACGCGCGCGTCGAGTCGCCGCCGCTCGCGCCCTTCATGCCCGGCGCCGCGATGCCGCTGCCCGCGGGCACCGCGCTGCGCGGCTGGCAGGTCGAGGGCGTGCTCGGGCAGGGCGGCTTCGGCCTGGTCTACCGCGTGCGCGAGACCGCCACCGGACGGCCCGCCGCGATCAAGGAATACCTGCCGGCGCAGCTCGCCGCGCGCCGCGAGGACGGTTCGCTCGGGCCGGTCGCGCCGGCCGTCGCCGACACCTATGCCGCCGGCCTGCGCGGCTTCCTCGACGAGGCCGCGCTGCTCGCGCGGCTGCGGCACCCCGCGCTGGTCGAGGTGATCGACACCTGGGAGGCGCTGGGCACCGCGTACATGGCGATGCCGCTCTACGAGGGACCGACCCTCGAGCGCGTGATCGCCGCGCATCCGGGCGGGCTCGACGCGGTCGCGCTGCGTGCGGTCGCCGGCCCGCTGCTGGGCGCGCTCGACGCGATCCACGCGTCGGGCGCCGTCCATCGCGACGTGTCGCCCGACAACGTGATCCTGCGTCCCGACGCCGGCGCGGTGCTGCTCGACCTCGGCGCCGCGCGCCGCGCGATCGGCGACCGCGTCCGCGCGACGACGGTGATGCTGAAGGCCGGCTACGCGCCGATCGAGCAGTACGCCGAGGACCCGGACTGCCCGGTGGGTCCGTGGTCCGACGTCTACGCGGTGGCCGCGGTGCTGGACCACGCCGCCAGCGGCGAGCC
>JBAXJZ010000445.1:0-4058 GCA_037137595.1 Burkholderiales bacterium
CGGCGAAGAAGCCGGCTGCCAAGAAGCCCGCCGACAAGAAAGCGGCCGCCAAGAAGCCGGCCAAGAAAGCCGCCGCCAAGAAACCGGCTGCCAAGAAGGCCGCCAAGAAGCCGGCCAAGAAGGCCGAGAAGCCGGCTGCGGCCCCTGCGGCACCGGCCGCTTCCGACGCTCCGGCTGCCGCGGCCGCCCCGGCCGCCAAGCCCCTGAATCCCGCGGCCGCATGGCCGTTCCCGACCGGCAACAAGCCGTGACGGACGGGCCGCGAGGCCCGCGACGATAACGAGTGACCGCCGCACATCGATGCGGCGGCGACAGAGCCAGCCAGGTACTCGCGCCCTACGGGGCGCGATTTTTTTTGTGCGACAATCGCCGCCGCCATGACCCGAATCCTCTGGTTGGTCATCGAGACCGTGGGCAGCCTGCTCGCGGTCGCGTGCGTGCTGCGCGCCTACGCGCATCGCGTCCATCTCAATCCGCGCAACCCCATCAGCCAGTTCGTCTGCGCGCTGACGGACTGGGTCGTCGTGCCGCTCCGCAAGCTGATCGCGCCGACGCGGACGATGGACTGGGCGAGCGTGATCGCCGCCGTGCTGATGGCGATGCTCACCGCGCTGCTCGGGCAGATCCTGTTCTCGCGCGGGCTCGTGCCGAATCCGGCGGGCGTGGTGATCCAGGCGCTGATCTACCTCGTGCGCTGGAGCACCTGGCTCGCGATCGGCCTGGTGCTGATCCAGGCGGTGCTGTCGTGGGTCAACCCCTACGCGCCGCTGGCGCCGGCGATCCAGCAGCTCACGCAGCCGCTGCTGGCGCCGTTCCGCAAGATCATCCCGCCGATCGGCGGTTTCGACCTGTCGCCGCTGGCGCTGATCCTGGCGCTGCAGATCGTCCTGATGCTGGTCGACTCGATCGGCCTGGGCGGACTGTAGTCGCGCGATGGCCGATGCCCCGCGGCCCGACTGGCTCGCGGGTGCACGCGGGCACTGGATGATCGCCCTGCACGTCCAGCCGGGCGCCGCGCGCAGCGCGGTCGCCGGCATGCACGACGGCTGCCTGAAGCTGAGGATCGCCGCGCCGCCGATCGACGGCCGCGCGAACGACGCGGTGTGTGCCTTCGTCGCCGAGCGGCTCGGACTGCCGCGATCGGCGGTGGCCATCGTCTCGGGCATCGCGGCGCGCCGCAAGCGGCTGCGCGCCGCCGCGGACTGCGAGGCGCACGAGCTCGTCGCGCGCCTCGCGGGGACTCACCAGGGCGACGCGCCGTAGGCCGAGCGGTAGCGCGCGGCGACCGCGTCGCGGTCCACGCGGTGGTTCTGCGGACCGGGCTGCTCGATCTTCATCGCGCCCATCACGCTGCCCAGGCGGGCCGCGACCGACCAGCCGAGGCCTGCGGCCAGCGCGTAGAGCAGGCCGCCGCGGTAGGCGTCGCCGCAGCCGGTGGGATCGACCGCCGACGCGATCGAGACCGGCGCGATCGTCTCGGTGGCGCCGCCCTGGTGGAGCACCGAGCCCTCGCCGCCCTTCGTGACGATCATCGCCTTCACCTTCGCGGCCATCTGCGCCTCCGACAGGCCGGCCTTCTCGCCCATCAGCCGGCACTCGTAGTCGTTGACCGCGAGCGCGTCCGCGCCGTCGAGCAGCGCGCGCAGTTCGTCGCCGGAGAACATCGGCAGCGCCTGGCCCGGATCGAAGATCCAGGGAATGCCGGCCGCCGAGTACTCGCGCGCGTGGCGCAGCATCGCGTCCTTGCCGTTGGGCGCGACGATGCCCCAGGCGGCCGGGCCGGTCGCGGCCACCTCGTGCGCGCGCGCCATCGCGCCGGGATGGAACGCGGTGATCTGGTTGTCGGCGAGGTCCGTCGTGATGAAGGCCTGTGCGGTGTAGAGCTCGTCGCAGGTGAGGATCGAGCCGGTGTCGATGCCCAGGCCCGCGAGCCGCTCGACGTAGTCGCGGCCGTCGCGGCCGACCGCCGCGAGCACCACCGGCGAGCCGCCCAGGCCCTTGAGCGTGTAGGCGATGTTCGCCGCGCAGCCGCCGAACTCGCGCTTCAGTCGCGGCGCGAGGAACGACACGTTCAGCATGTGGACGCGGTCGGGGAGGATGTGGTCCTTGAAGTGACCGTCGAACACCATGATGGTGTCGTAGGCCACCGAACCGCTGATCAGCACGCGAGTCGTCATCGTTGTCGTGGGGGTGGGGAGGAGAAGGGCGCGACCGGTCGGAGCCGGGTCACGGGTAGAAGAGCGCGACGGTGTAGCCGGTGGGCTGCAGGCCGCCGTGCTCGAGCGCCAGACGCAGCGGCCGCTCGGTGCCGCCGGCCAGGCCCGCACCGCGCTGCGTCGCGTCGGGCAGGTAGTCCTCGGCCGGAATCACCTTGCGGACCAGCAGCGCGCCCGCGCTGTCGGTGAGGCTCAGCTCCATCGCCGGGTAGCCGACGACGTGGCCGCTCCGGTTGCGAAGCACCGCCGCGAGCTGCAGCGTGTCGGGTCCGCCGGCGGACTGCAGCTCGAAGCCCTCGATGGTCAGCGCATCCAGGTCGCGCGGCGGCCGCGGCGCGGCGTCGAACGGCGACAGCAGCAGGGACAGCACCGGCTCGAGCAGCGGCACGCGGGCGGCCAGGCCGTCCCGCCAGCCGACCACCGCCTGCAGCACGAGCAGCAGCGACAGCGTCGCGGCGGCCACCCAGGCGGCCGGCGACAGCGCGAGGCCGAAGCCGCGGCTGCGCGCGCCGCTGCCGGAGAAGTAGTCGATCGCCGACTCGGCGTCGCGCGGTGACCAGGCCGGCGGGGGCGCGGTCTCGAGCACGGACGGCGGGCTCGCGTCGGGCGGATCGAAGCGCGGCGCGTCATCGGCCGGGCTCCGACCCTCCGGGCGGAGCAGCGTGACCGGATCGGGTTCGGACGCGGTCTGCAGCCGCGTGGCGGGGCCGGCGGCGCCCGGTGGGCCGATCGCGGTGTCGGGCAGGAAGAACGCGGTCTTCAGGTCCTCGTCGCCGGAGATGATCGTCTGCGGGCCGGTGGCGGTCGGCGGCCACGACGGCGACGGGCGGGCGAGCAGGCCGTCGAGGTCGGGCGTCGGCGGGCGCGACGTGGTGTCCGGCGCGGGCAGCGCGGGCAGGCCGCCGCGGGTGGGCGGGCCGGCGGACGCGTCGGCGAGGGGCTCGGGAGGCGCTTCTGCGAAGCGGTCCGCGGGCGTGGGGCGCGCGGGCGGCGGCGCCTCGCTGAGCGGCGCGGGCGCGGCGTCGAATCGGGGCGGTGCGGACGGCGCGTCGAAGCGGGGCGGAGCCGACGGCGGGTCGAAGCGGGGCGCCGCGGACGGTTCGTGGCGCGCGGTCGCGGGGGCGGTGACGCCGGAGGGCGCCGACGTATCGAGTCCGGAGGCCGCCGGCGTCTCGGATCGGGGGATCGCCGGCGTCTCGGACCAGGGTGCGCCGAACGCCTCGCGGTCGGAGGCGGAGGCCGGCGCCGCGTCGGGGCGCAGGGCGTCCGGCATCGGGGCGGGGCGGGCCGCCGGCGTGGACGACACGACGGGCGCGAACGGCCGAGCGGGGTCCGCGATCGGGGGCGACACGGACGAGGCGAAGGGAGCCTCGGATGTCGTGTCGCGCAGCGATCGCTCGTGGGCCTCTCGGGCAGCCGCGGCCCACGGGTCGAGGCCGGGCGGCAGCGACGGTGCGGCGGGTGAGGGGGCGGGTGCCGGTGCCGCCGCGGGTGCGGGCGAGACCGCGGGGGCGGACAAGGCCGCCGGACCCGCCTGGGCCGGCGCGGAGGCCGGGGCAGGGCCCGGCGCCGCAAACGGCGACGCGGGATCGCGCGGCGACGGGTCGGCACGCGGCTCCGTTCGGGGGACCGGGTCGAAGCGGCCGACGGCGCCGCCGACCGAGGTCACGAGGCTGCCGGGATCGGTCGGCGCGCCCAAGGGCGCCGATCCGCCGGGTGCCGTCGCGATCGTCGCCGGGACCGGGCCTGCCGCGCCGGGCCGAGGGCCGGTCGCGCCGGCCTGCGCGGCGCGCTCACGCGCGAGGCGCTGCGCCGTCCGCGCGGCGTCGTCGACGTAGCGCA
>JBAXJZ010000446.1:0-4052 GCA_037137595.1 Burkholderiales bacterium
CTTGAGGGAGAAGCTCAGTGTGACCGGGCCGCCGTCGGCCCGCGTGCCGTAGACGTCGGCGACCGACAGCGTGAACGACGCCGTGCCCTCGCGAGGACCGCCGAAGCTCAGCCGGCCCGCGTCGACGTCGGCCTGGGTGAAGGTGTCGCCGCGGGCGAGCACGCGATCGCCGAGCCTCAGCGCCCCGAGCGTCGGTGCGCCCTCGACGCGGTAGAGGATCTGGCTCGCGTCGTTGTCGGCGTCGGTCGCGCGCAACTGGGCCGCTCGCAGCACCGTCGACTGTCCGATCTCGACCGAGCCGCCTCGCGCCGCCTGCACCCGCGGCGCCGCGCTGTTCGACGCCCAGGCGATCGAGACCGAGCCGGACGCCGAGAGCTCGGGCGTGTCGACGTCGGACACGGTGACCGTCAGGGTCGTGGCGCCCGCCGCACCGGTCGGCGGCGTGAAGACCAGCGTGCGCAGCGCGGCGGCGAGCGCCCCGACCTCGCCGACCAGCGAGAGGCTCCGGCCGTCGTCCGAGAGCGCGCGCTTCACGCCGTCGGCGGCGTCGGACGACGACAGCCGCCCCGCGTCCACCGTCAGCGTCGCGCGCCCGACCCGGAAGGCCGCGGCCGTGTCGGGGTCCGAGAGCTGGATCCGCTGAGCGCCGTCGAACGCCAGCACCGCCCCCGACGCGAGCGTCTGCGCCGCGGGCAGCGCCAGGACCGGCGCCTCGTTGCGATCGGTCACGGTCACCCGGACGGTCGTGTCGTAGGTCCGTTCGAGCGCATCGGTGGCGCGGACGACGACCTCGCGCACCGCGGTGCCGCCGGGGACGTCGGCATCGGGCGGCTGCACGAAGGACAGTCGGCCGGTCGCGTCGACCGAGAACCGGCCCGCCTCCGCGCCGTCGAGGACCGACCACCGCGTGATCGTCACGCCCGCCGGCGCCTGCACCGTGCCCGCGACGCTCGGGCCGGGCGCCGTGGGATCGACGGATTCCTCGACGGCGAAGGCCTGCACCGGGCGGACCATCGCCGAGAACCCCGAGGTGGCGCCGCGCACGAGCGTGCCGCCCTCACCCGGGGCCAGCCGGGTCGCGGTCGCCACGACGGCGCCGGCCTGCAGGAATCCGGCCGGCAGGTCGAACACCGCCGATGCGCGGCCGTCGTCGGCGATGGTCAGCGTGTACGCGGCGTCCGACGCCCAGCCGCCGGTCCTCGACGACCCGGCGGGCGGCGGCGTCGTGCCCTGCGCCGTCGACGCGTCGACCCGATAGAAGTCGATCCGCCAGACCCCGCCCGGCTCGGCGCCGGACAGCGAGACGGTGATCCTCGCGCCATTCCCGGCGGACTCCAGTCCCTGGAGGATCGGCGTCGGAGGCGTCCGCTCGGACCGCAGCTCGACGGCCTGCGTCGGACCCTCGAAGACGTTGCCGACCAGCGTGTGGCCGGAGGTGCTGTCGCGCGCGACCACGCCCGACGAGCCGTTGCCGCGGATCGTGTTGCCGTTCACGACGCCGGTCGCCGGATCGATGCCGATGCGGACATCGTCCGCGCCGTTGGTGATCAGCACGCCGGCCCGCTCCTCGGCCGGCTGACCCGGGTCCTGGCTGGTGCCGTTGCCCAGGATCCGGTTGCCGACGATCACCGTGCCCTCGACGTTGCGGCCCAGCACGCGGATGCCCGCGAGGCCGTTGTTCGCGACGAGGTTGTCCCGGATGACGACCGATTCGATGTCGCGGCCCGACACCCCGACGTCGGACACCTCGATGCCGCGGTACCCGTTGGGGCGGGCGACCTCGTGACCTCCCGCGTCGCGGAAGACGCCGACCCAGGAGTTCTCGACGACGATGTTCGACGACTGCACGACGATCCCGGTGCCGCCGAAACCGACGACGGCGAGACCCGAGATCCGCGAGCCCGCGCTGCCGTCGGCGAGGAACAGGCCGTCCAGACCGCCCCTGACCGCGCTGCCGTCGAGCACGACCTTCGGCGAGCCGTCGGACCCGAGGCCGCCGTCGATCACGACCTGCGCGGTGATCCTCGGCAGCGGCGTGCCCGCGGCGAGGGTGATCGTGCCGCCGCCGTCCCCGGCGAAGCCGAATGCGATCGTGGTGACCGGGCCCATGCCCTGACCGGCGTTGCGCGCCTCGTTGTTCGCCGCGATCAGCGCCTCGCGCAGCGTCACCGGCTTCGGATCGCCGTGCTCGTCCAGACGCTCGGCGAGGGACATCAGCGTGATCGAGTCGGCCTCTCCGGCGGAGATCGCCCGGTCGTCCGTCGACGTCACGCGGATCGTGGCGGCCGTGTCGTCGTCGACGGCGGTGACCGCGACCCGATCCGAGTTCAGCGTCGAGCCGTTGGTCGCCGACACCGCGGTCGCCTGCAGGTAGACCGTCCGATCGCCGTCGGCGACCGCATCGTCGAGGGCGGTCACGGTGATCGTCTGCGGCGTGTTCCAGTTCGTTGCGTCGAAGGTCAGCGCGTTCGCGCCCGCCGTGGGGTACGCGATCCGGACCTGGCCCGGGCGCAGCGAGTCCGTCTGCCCGGTCGGCACGACGCCGCCGTAGCGGTAGGCGTCGATCGTCACCGTGAAGGCCCCGCTCGGAGCGCTGCTCAGCGCGACCGTGAACGTCGCGATCGATCCGGCGCCGCCCTCGGTCACCGACGTCGAGCCGACCGGCTGCAGGACGACCGACGGCGGCGGCGCGACGTCTCCGCCCATCGACGGCGCGAGCGGGGCCTCGACCCAACGCAGCGCGGCGCGGCCGCTGCCGACGCCGGCCGCATCGTCCGCCCAGGCCAGCGCGAGGCGGCCGCCGCCCGCCGCCAGCGAGGCGGCCCGCTGCGTGCCCGCGGTGTCGTCGTTCGCGACGACGAACGGCCCGTCCGACGTCACGGTCGTGCCGGAGACCGAGACCCGCAGCAGACCGATGTCGCGGCCGGAGCCCGCCGGGAGCGTGCCGTCCCAGGCGACGGCGAAGCGTCCGTCCCCGAGCGCGGCGACCGTCGGACGGTCCAGGTCCGACACGGTCGAGACCAGCGTCGTCACGCTGCCCCAGGTGCCCGACGGATTGCAGACGGCGGCCTCGAGCACGCGCGTCGAGCCGGACTGCCGCACCCAGACCGCGAGCGCGGTCCCGGTCGCCGGGTCCATCGCGACGGTCGGGGCGACGGCCGTCGCCTCCGACAGTCGCGTGCCCGTGCCGTCGGTGCGCAGGAAAGCGGCGGGGAACGCGCCGTTCGCGTCGAAGCGCACCGCGTAGATCCGCGAGGCCGCATCGTCGTCGTAGGACGCGAAGACGACGACCCCGGACCCGTCGTTGCGGATCGCGAGGTCGACGTCCTGGTCCTTCAGGCCCTGCGCGTCGGTGATCCGCGTCGGCGCCGTGCCCTCGAACGCGAGCGGCGTGGCGGTGCCCGGGGCCAGCTGCAGCCGGCGGACGTCGACGTCGGACGGATTGCCGTCGCTGGCGCGCCGCTGCCAGGCGACGACGGCTCGCCGGCCGTCCGGGGACATCGCCACCGACGGATCGTTGCGCCAGGGATCGCCCGAGGTGGACGTGTCGATCGCGGCGGCCGACCGGATCGAGGTCATCGCGCCGCCCGGGGTCGAGGGCGCGGCGAAGTACGCGACCTGGATCGACGTGCCCTCGCTCCAGGCGAACAGCGCGTTGCCGGCGTCGTCGACCGCGACCGCGGGGCCGCTCCGCGTGACGCCCGAGCCCCCCGAGATCCGCGTCGCCGCGCCGGCGGTCCCGTCGGCCGCGTAGAAGCGGGCCCAGACCTCGGTGCCGACGGACGGCGCGGACTGCGTCCAGACGACGACCGTCCCCGACGCGCCGGTTGCGACCTGCCGGGCCGCGGTGCTCGTGGTCACGCCGGTGGTGCTCGTCGAGCCGGACTCGGGCTGCAGCTGCGTCGTCGTGGCCGTCGTCGCCGACGCGAGCGTGAGCAGGCCGTCGTAGGACGCCTGCAGCGCGGCGTCGATCGGCGCGGCCGCCTCGATCTGCCCGCGGCTCGCCTCCAGCACCCAGTTCCCGCCGTACGCCAGACCGCCCGTCGCGTCCG
>JBAXJZ010000447.1:0-4025 GCA_037137595.1 Burkholderiales bacterium
AGCTGCGCGCGCAGCTGCGCGAGGTTGCGCGAGACCGCGAGAAAGCGGCCGTGCTCGTCGACCACGCGGAAGGTCATGAACAGGTGCGCGGGCAGCGTCTCGAGCCGGAAGTCGGTCGGCAGCACCCGCACCGACGCGTGGTCGCGCAGGTCCTCGATCAGCGCCTCCACCAGCGGCCGCGACCCGGTGCCCTCGCCCGCCCGCTCGACGAAGCCGGCCGCCCAGGCGTCGAGCGGCAGCAGGTGGCGCCGGTGCTTCTGCGGCAGCGACTTCAGCAGCGCCGCCACCTTGTCGGCGAGCATCCCCGGCACCAGCCATTCGGCGCGCACCGCGTCGACCTGGTTCAGCGTGTAGAGCGGCACCTGCAGCGTGACGCCGTCGTCGTCGGCGCCCGGATCGAAGTGGTAGCTCGCCTCGAAGCCCACGCCGCGCATCTCGATGCGCTTCGGGAAGTTCCGGTGGTCGACGCCCTCGGCCTCCTTCTTCAGCAGCTGCTCGCGCGAGAGCTTCAGCAGCGCCGGGTTCTCGCGCGAGGCCGCCCGCCACCAGCGCTCGAGCTGCTGCCCGCTGGTCACGTCGGCGGGCAGCTGCGCGTCGAACCAGTCGAAGAGGAACTGCTCGTCGACCAGCAGGTCGGGCCGGCGGATCTTGGCCTCGAGCTGCTCGACCTCCGCCACCACCTTGCGGTTGTGGCGGAAGAAGGCGCAGTCGCTCTCCCAGTCGCCGGCCACCAGCGCCTCGCGGATCAGCAGCTCGCGCGCGAGCTTCGGGTCGATCGACGCGTAGTGGACGCGCCGCCCGGCGTAGACCACCAGGCCGTAGAGCACACCGCGCTCGAGCGCGACCACCTGCCCGGCGTTCTTCTCCCAGTGCGGCTCGCTCCACGACCGCCTGATCAGATGCCCGGCGGTCTGCTCGATCCACGCCGGGTCGATGCGCGCGACCGTGCGTGCGTAGAGCTTCGTGGTGTCGACCATCTCGGCGGCCATCACCCAGCGCGCGCCCGCCGAGCCCTCGGCCTTCGCGCCCGCCTTCGCGGCGTCGGCCGCCTGCTGCTGGCGCGCCGAGCTGCGCTTCGACAGCCCCGAGGCCGGATGCAACCAGAACTTCGTCGCGTGCGTGCCGAGGTAGTACGGCTCCTCGGGCGCGCGGCAGCCGAGGTTGCCGAGCAGGCCGGCGAGCAGCGCGCGGTGCAGCGGCTCGTAGGGCGCGGGCTCGGCGTTCGGCGCCCAGTGAAGCTCGCTCACCGCCTCGGAGAGCTGTGCGTGCACGTCGGCCCATTCGCGCAGCTTGCGCACCGACAGGAACTCGCGCTCCAGCCGCGACGCGTAGGCGCGGTTCGATTCGTTCGCCCCCTTGCCCGCCTGCCACGCGTCCCAGAGCTTCACCAGCGAGACGAAGTCGGAGCGCGGGTCGGTGAAGCGCGCATGCGCCTGGTCGGCCGCCTGCTGCTTCTCGGGCGGCCGCTCGCGCGGGTCCTGCACCGACAGCGCCGAGGCCACGACCAGCGCCTCGCGCAGGCAGCCGCGCTCGCGGGCGGCGAGCAGCATGCGGCCGATCCGCGGATCGACCGGCAGCCGCGCGAGCTGCTGGCCCACCTTCGTGAGCCGCCCTTCGGCGTCGATCGCGTCGAGCTCGGCGAGCAGGTCGTAGCCGTCGGTGATCGCGCGGCGCGGCGGCGGGTCGACGAACGGGAAGGCGTCGATGTCCGCGAGGTGCAGCGACTTCATCCGCAGGATCACCGACGCGAGCGACGAGCGCAGCACCTCCGGGTCGGTGAACGCGGGCCGTTTCGCGAAGTCGGCCTCGTCGTAGAGCCGGATGCAGATGCCGTCGGCCACGCGGCCGCAGCGGCCGGCCCGCTGGTTGGCCGCGGCGCGCGAGACCGGCTCGATCTGCAGCTGCTCGACCTTGCCGCGGTAGCGGTAGCGCTTGACCCGCGCCAGCCCCGTGTCGACGACGTAGCGGATGCCGGGCACGGTGAGCGAGGTCTCGGCGACGTTGGTGGCCAGCACCACGCGCGGCACGCCGGAGGGCGCGAAGACCTTCTGCTGGTCGGCCGCCGACAGCCTCGAGAACAGCGGCAGGATCTCGGCCGAGGCGACCCGCCCCGCGCGGTGGCCGCGGCCCGCCCACGCGCGGCGCAGGTGCTCGGCGGCCTCGCGGATCTCGCGCTCGCCCGGCAGGAAGACCAGGATGTCGCCCGGGCCTTCGGCCCAGAGCTCGTCGATGGCGTCCTCGATGGCGCCGGGCAGGTCGGTCTCGTCGTCGTCGTCGCGCCGTCCGCCGCGGCCCGCGCGCGTGTCGTCGTCGCGCCCCGCCGTGCCGCCCGCGGCCTCGTTCGGCGGCCGCCAGCGCATCTCCACCGGATAGGTGCGACCGGAGACCTCGATCACCGGCGCGGGCCCCGTCGGCCCCGCGAAGTGCCGGGCGAAGCGCTCGGCGTCGATCGTCGCGGACGTGATGACCAGCTTCAGGTCGTCGCGCCGGGGTCCTTCGACCAGCTGCTTCAGATAGCCGAGCAGGAAGTCGATGTTGAGGCTGCGCTCGTGCGCCTCGTCGATGACGATCGTGTCGTACTGCCTGAGCAGCGGGTCGCCCTGGGTCTCGGCGAGCAGGATGCCGTCGGTCATCAGCTTGATCCGGGCGGTCTTCGAGACCTTCTCGTTGAAGCGGATCTTGAAGCCGACGTCGGTGCCCAGCGGCGAGCCGACCTCCTCGGCGATGCGCCGCGCCACGCTGGTGGCGGCGAGCCGCCTGGGCTGGGTGTGACCGATCAGTCCGCGTGCGCCGCGTCCGGCGAGCAGGCAGATCTTCGGGAGCTGAGTGGTCTTGCCGGAACCGGTCTCGCCGCCGACGATGACCACGGGGTGCGCGGCGATCGCAGCGGCGATCTCGTCCCGCCGGCCCGAGACCGGCAATGCTTCGGGAAACTGGAGCCGCACCCGCAAATTATAATGGCCGGATGCCCTACCACTCCGAGCCGCAGCAGTTCGTCGCGTGGCTGCGTGCCGTCGCGCCCTACATCCACGCCTTCCGCGGCCGCACGATCGTCGTCGGCTTCGCCGGCGAGCTGGTCACGCGAGGCCGCCTGAACGCGCTGGTCCAGGACCTGAGCCTGCTGCACGCGATGGGCATGAAGCTCGTGCTGGTCTACGGCTCGCGGCCGCAGATCGACGAGCAGATGTCGCTGCGCGGCGCCACCAGCCGCTACCACGACGGCCTTCGCATCACCGACCCGGTGGCGCTGGAATGTGCGAAGGAGGCCGCCGGCGAGACCCGTCTGGACATCGAGGCCGCGTTCTCGCAGGGCCTGCCGAACACGCCGATGGCGCACGCCGCGGTCCGCGTGGTCTCGGGCAACTTCGTGACGGCGCGCCCGGTCGGCATCGTCGACGGCATCGACTACGAGCAGACCGGCGTGGTCCGCAAGGTCGACGTCCGCGCGATCCGGATGGCACTCGACAGCGGCGCGCTGGTGCTGCTGCCGCCGCTGGGCTTCTCCCCCACCGGCGAGGCGTTCAACCTCGGCATGGAGGACCTCGCCTGCGCGACCGCGATCGCGCTCGACGCCGACAAGCTGATCTTCGTCACCGAGACCGGCGCGATCGTCGACCGCGACGGCGAGAAGCTCACCGAGATCACCGAGGGCCAGGCCCGCGAGATCCTCGCCGCCGCCTACCTCGACCCGGCGCCGCAGGACTACCTGCGCTACGCGCTGAAGGCCTGCGACGGCGGTGTCGCCCGCGCGCACGTCGTGCCGGTGGACATGGACGGCTCGGTGCTGCTCGAGCTGTTCCTGCACGACGGCGTGGGCTCGATGGTCGTCGCGGAGACCCTCGAGGCGCTGCGCGAGGCCACCCTCGACGACGTCGGGGCCTCCCGTTGGTCATCCGGGCGCCCCGGGGGGGCGGCCCGGCGGTCAAGGCGCGCCGCGGCCTGATCGGACGCGGGGGCCCGAACCTCACCCGCCTCCGGCCCGACCGCGGGAGCCTCGGGCGTGGCGCCCCCCACACCTTTCACGG
>JBAXJZ010000448.1:0-4015 GCA_037137595.1 Burkholderiales bacterium
GCGCCGCGCCGTCGGCGTGGTCGTACGTCGCGTGGCTCGCGCTGATCGAAGGCCCGGCGATGGCCGCGGTGGTCGCGATCGGCCGCGGCCGCGAGCTCGTCGCCTATGCCCGCGAACGCGGCCTGCAGCCGATGGCCGCGGGCGTCGCGTCGATGCTCGCCTACGGGATCGCGCTGTGGGCGATGACACGCGCGCCGGTCGCGCTGGTCGCGGCGCTGCGGGAGACCTCGGTGCTGTTCGCGCTGCTGATCGCGCGCGCGGTGCTCGGCGAACGCTTCGGCCCGGCGCGCTGGGCGGGCGCCGCGTCGATCGTCGCGGGCGTGGTGGCGCTCAGGCTCGCCTGATCCGGAGCGGCGCGCCCGACGGCAGCCCCAATGAAAAACGCCCCTTCCGGAGGGGCGTCTCGATGCGCTCGCTCGGTCCGCCGGGGGGCGGCCGGCGAGGCGGGCTCACTTGGCCTTCTTCTTGTTCACGGCGGCCTTGAAGGCGGCACCGGCGGAGAACTTGGGGACGGTGGCGGCGGCGATCTTGATCTTCTCGCCGGTGCGCGGGTTCTTGCCCGTGCGCGCGGCGCGCTTGCTCGAGTAGAAGGTGCCGAATCCGACGAGGGTCACCCGATCGCCCTTCGTGACGGCCTTCTCGATCGCCGTGACCACGGCGTTCAGCGCGCGCTCGGCGGCCGCCTTGCTGATGTCCGCCTCGGCGGACACGGTCTCGATCAGTTCACTCTTGTTCATTAGCGACCTCCGTCGAATTCTTTGGAATGGGGGTGTCTCGTGAGGGTATTCGGTATCGATGTCGGGCCGTGACGAAGGCCGTGCCACTCCCTCCGGCGCCCGCTCGACCGGCGATTCTACCGTCGCCGGGGGTGCGAGCCTACTTCCGGACGCATTTTCGCACAAGGATGTCCTTGACATGCGGCTTTCCGGGCGACGTGCACGCAGGGGCACAATGACGGCACGTCGAGTATCGCGATCTCCGATGAACGTCTTCCGTCCGCTCCATCCCGATTCGCTGCTGCAGCATGCCGACGAGGCGCTGCACGAGGGCAGCTCGGTCACGCCGCCCATCGCGTGGTCCGCGACCTTCACCGCCGAGGATGCCGACGCGTTCGCGCGCATGGCTTCCGAGCCGCGCCATCCGCGCTACTACACGCGCTACGGCAACCCGCTGCACGCACGCGTGGCCCGCCTCGTCGCGGACCTGGAGGGTGCGGCCACCGGCCTGGTCGCCGCCAGCGGCATGGGCGCGATCTCGACGGTGGCGCTCGGGCTGCTGAAGGCGGGCGATCGCGTCGTCGCGCAGCGCAACCACTACATGGGCACGACGAAGCTGTTCGCCGAGCTGCTCGCGCGCTTCGGCGTCGAGGCCGAGTTCGTCGAGCAGACCGACACCGCCGCCTTCGCGCGCGCGTTCGAGCGGCCGGCGGCGATGGCCATGCTCGAGTCGCCGACCAATCCGGACTGCAGCCTGACCGACCTCGCCGCCGTCTCGCGGCTGGCCCGCGGCGCCGGCGCGACCGTGGTCGTCGACAACACCTTCGCGACGCCGCTGAACCAGCGTCCGCTCGATCTCGGCGCGCACCTCGTCGTGCACAGCGCGACCAAGTACCTCGGCGGTCACCACGACCTCACCGCCGGTGTCGTCGTCGGCGACGAGGCCACGATCGAACGGCTGTGGTCGACGCAGATCGTGCTCGGCGCGACGCTCTCGCCGATGGACGCGTGGCTGCTGCTGCGCGGGATGCGGACGCTGTCGGTCCGGGTGCGGCGGATCAACGAGACCGCGCTCGAGGTGGCCCGGGCGCTCGCCGCGCACCCGGCGGTCGAATCGATCTCGTACCCGGGCCTGCCCTCGCATCCGCAGCACGCGCTCGCCTGCGCGCAGATGCGGGGCTTCGGCGGCGTGATGGGCCTGCGGCTGCGCGCGGACTACGCGCGGACCGCCGACTTCGTCGCGGGGCTCGCGCTGCCCCGGCACGCCGTCAGCCTGGGCGGGGTCGAGTCGCTGGTGGTGCACGCGGCCGCGATGTGGGCGGGCACGCTCGACGACGCGGGCATGCGGCTCGCGGGCATCGAACCGAACCTCGTGCGGCTGTCGGTGGGCCTGGAGCACCCGCAGGACCTGATCGACGACCTCGCTCGCGGGCTGGACGCATTGCGGAACGCGGCCCCGGCCTGACCGGGCATCGCGGCCCACGCGACCGTGTCCGTGGCGTGGCAGGCACACCTGTGCCCGTGGTCTTTCCGGGTAGACTTCCGTGCCCTCGTTTCCGGAGCCCGTGTTGGTGCATTCCCGTGCCGTGTGTTCCAAGCCGCTGCCGACGCTGTTCGGCATGCTCGCCGTCGCCGCGCTCGCGGCCTGCGGCGGGGGCGGCGGGAGCACCCCGACGGGCGGCGCCACCCCGGTCGAACCCAAGACGGTGTCGGCCGGACCGGGCTGCGAACTCGCCTACACGCTGACCCAGTCGCCGGTCCTCACCGGCGCCGATCCGCTGCTCGCCCAGCAGTGGCACCTGCGGAACACCGGCCAGTCGGGCGGCGTCGCCGGCGAGGACATGAGGGTGTTCGAGGCCTGGACCACGACCCGCGGCGCCGGGGTGCGCGTCGCGGTCGTCGACGACGCGGTCGAGGTGGTCCACGCCGACCTGCTGCCCAACGTCGCGACCGGCGCCAGCTACAGCTACCGTCCGGGCAACCGCGGCAGCGCCTGGCCGCTGCCCTGCACCGCGGCCCTCGACGGCGCCGGCGATCCCATCGACGGGCACGGCACCGCGGTGGCCGGCCTGGTGCTGGGCCGCGACAACAACGCCATCGGCATCTCGGGCGTCGCCCCGCGCGCGTCGCTGGCCGCCTACGACGCGCTCGCCAGCGGCCAGGACGCCGACATCGCCGACGCGCTGGTGCGCGACGCCGCGGCCAACGCGGTCTACCAGAACAGCTGGGGCGCGCCCGACGACGGGTCGCTGCACGCGGCCCCGGCCGCGTTCGCCGCCGCGATCCGCGCCGGCATCGCCAACGGCCGCGACGGCCTGGGCTCGATCTACGTCTTCCCCGGCGGCAACGGCGGCTGCTACGCGAAGGAGAAGGACTCCGGCCTGTGCCAGGTCGACAACGCCAACTTCGACGGCTTCGTGAACCCTCTCGGCGTGATCACCGTCTGCGCGGTCGACCGCGCGGGCAGGCGTCCGTGGTACGGCGAGCCCGGTGCGAACCTGCTGGTCTGCGCGCCGTCGTCGGGCGACGCGAAGGACGTGGTCACCACGACACTGAAGGGCGCGTGGCGCAGCGACTTCAGCGGCACCTCGGCGAGCACGCCGATGGTCTCGGGCGTGGTCGCGCTGATGCTGTCGGTCAATCCGACGCTCACCTGGCGCGACGTCCGCTGGATCCTCGCGCGGTCCGCCCGCCGCAACGACGCGGCCGACCCCGGCTGGGAGCCGGCCGAGGTCGGACAGGGCTTCAACCACCAGTACGGCTTCGGCGTGGTCGACGCCCGCGCGGCGGTGACCACCGCCGCGGGCTGGACCTCGGTGGGCGGCTCCTCGACGCTGCTCAGCTGCGCGCTGCCCGAGCGGGTCGTGGGCGCGGCGCTGCCCGACCCCGACCGCAACGGCACGCTCGCGCCGGTCACCGACTCGATCGACGTGACGGCGGCGGGCTGCGGCATCAGCCAGATCGAGTACGTCGAGGTCCGGTTCACGGCGACCCACACCTACTCCGGCGACCTGCGGGTCCGGCTGACCAGCCCGCAGCAGCGGACCAGCCGCCTGGCCGAGCAGCGGATCTGCAACCGGTCCACCACCGCCTACGACACCTGCAGCGCGTTCGACGGCTGGACCTTCGGGTCCTCGCGCCACCTGGGCGAGCCGGCGGCGGGCCGCTGGTCGCTCGAGGTGACCGACATGGTGCGCGGCGACGTCGGCCGCCTCGAGCGCTGGAGTCTGACGATCCATGGCCGCTGACCGCTCCGCCCGGTCCGGCTCGTCCGCCGCGGCGCACGCGCGGGCCTCGGT
>JBAXJZ010000449.1:0-4014 GCA_037137595.1 Burkholderiales bacterium
ACGCGCGAACGGGTTGCCTGGCCCAGGACTGGGCCATCGGCCCGTAGAAGCCCTGGGGCTGCGCCGGCGGCGCGAGGCCCATCGCCCGCTCGCGCCCGTCGATGTCCGCCTTCGCCGCGTCCATCAGCTCGACGAGGGTCTTCTCGTCGCTGCGTTCCTGGTTGAGCAGCGCGTCGATGAAGAACGTGTTGCGGCTGCCGAAGTTGCAGCCGAACGAGCTGCGGTCCGCGGCGGCTGCCGCGAGGATGACCCGCGACGGGGCGCGCAGCGTCGGGATGAAGGAGCCCGAATGGCAGGCCGACAGCAGCAGCACGGTCGGCGTGCGGCCCAGGGCCGCGAGCTGCCGGACCAGCCATGCGCCGTTGAGGGCGGGGTAGTACTGGTTGGCGAAGTTGATGCTCAGGACGTCGCGGTTCCCGTGGGTCGAGAACAGCAGGACCACCTTGTCCTGGGGCCGCGCGAGCTCGGCGACCTTGTTCAGGACCACCGCGGCGTTCTCGGCCGTGGCGTAGGGCCAGTCGGCGGACTGGCCGAGGACGGGATTGTCGAGTCTGAAGACCACGGCGGCCGGGTCGATCTTCCGGACCCAGGCTTCCGCGGTCAGCACGTCGCCCCGGAAGGCCTTGGACTGCGAGTGCATCGCGAACCCGGCGAAGATCACGCGTCCTGCCGGTTCCGGCGCGGCGCGCTCGGCCTCGAGCAGCTGGGCCCGCAGGAGGGCGTCGCTCCGATCCTTCCCCTCGCCCTCGTACGGCGTGGTGGCGCAGCCGGCCAGCCACAGCACGCCCAGCAGCAGACAGGCCAGCAGCGACCTGCGATCGGCGATCGGTCTCATGGTGTCGTCGGTGCGTCGGATCGGCGACGCCCCCCTCCTTAGGGGCATCCTAACGTCGGGGTCCGGGGCAACGGAACCGTCCGCGTCATCAGGCTGATGGACCCAGGTGTGCCATGTTCGACGGGAGGGGGTCGGCAGCGCGCGTCTCGCGCGATGGGTGCCGGGCCTCGCCGCGATCTGAGACACTGCGACCGTCCCGACCCCGCCGCCCGCCATGACCCGATCCGCCGATCTCCCGCGTCGTGCCCTCCTGCGCGGCGGCGTCGCCGCGGCCGCGCCGCTGCTGGCCTCCGGTGCGCAGGCCGCGTCGAACGACCGCGGCCTCGTCTTCGCGACCCTCGCCGACGCGCTCGGGGCGCTCGACGGGCTGCGCGATCCCGCGCCGCTGCCGCCGCCCACCGCCTTCGGCTGGGCGCAGACGCTGGTGCACTGCGCGCAGAGCATCGAGTACTCGATGACCGGCTATCCGCAGGCGAAGTCGGCGCTGTTCCAGCGCACCGCGGGCTCGGCGGCCTTCGCGTTCTTCTCGTGGCGCGGCCGGATGAGCCATGACCTCGGCGAGCCGATCCCGGGCGCGCCCGCGCTCGGCGGGCTCGATGCCGCGCAGGCCGAGGCCCGCCTGCGGCGCGCGGTGCAGGACTTCGAGCAGTGGCGCGGCCCGCTGCGGCCGCACTTCGCCTACGGCGAGCTGTCGCGCGAGGACTATGCCCGCGCGCACGCGATGCACCTCGCGAACCACTTCTCCGCGTTCGCGCCGCGCGGCTGAGGCGGGGTGTTGCGGCGCGTGCGCCGCGCGACGACGGATCCAGCGACTCGCGCGGCCCGCCGCGCTCAGAGCGCCAGGGTGCCCGCGATCAGCACGTGCACCGGGCCGCCGATCCAGACCGCATCGCCGTCGGGCTCGACGCTCACCCGCCCCGTGCGGCCGATGGCCGTGCCCTGCGCGACCCGGGTCGCCGCCGGCAGCCGCCCCTCGGCGTGCCGCCACCGCGCGATCGCCGCGTTCAGCGAGCCGGTGATCGGGTCCTCGCTCATGCCGCTCGAGGGCGCGAGCATCCGCACCTCCCAGTCGGTGTCCGAACCGGCCGGCTGCGGGCCGATCACGCCGATCGAGCGGAAGGTCGGCCAGCGCACGCGCGCGGCGTCGAGCGCGAGGACATCGGCCGCCGAGGCCAGCTCGAAGGCCTGCCAGACCGGGCCGTTCTCCAGTTCGGCGGCACGCACGATCGAGGCCGGCGGGATCGACAGCGCCGCGACGATCGCGTCGCGCGTCGCGTCGGCCATCGGCCGCACGCGGGTGGGCGGCGCGTCGAACGCGAAGCGGCCGCCGCCTTCGACGCGTACCGGCACGATGCCCACGCCGCACTGCTGGCGCACGAGGCCGGGTGAGCGCGGCCGCCCGCCCGCGTGCAGCCACGCGGCGCAGCTGCCCAGCGTGGGGTGGCCTGCGAACGGCATCTCCCGGGCGGGGGTGAAGATCCGCACCCGGTAGTCGGCCGCCGGGTCGGTGGGCGGCAGCAGGAAGGTCGTCTCGGCGAGGTTCGTCCAGGCGGCGAAGCGCTGCATCGCGTCGTCGGACAGGCCCTCGGCGTCGACGACGACGGCCAGGCCGTTGCCCTGCGCGGGCACCGGGCTGAAGACGTCGACCTGCAGGAAGCGGCGTTCGGTCATGGCGGTCGGGGTCGGGTCGGGGCGGGTCGTGGCGACGTCGCCGTCGGAGGATTCTGGGTCCGATGCGCGCGGACTGCCCGGTACGGCGGGGTGCGCGACACACCGGTACGCGTCCGGTCGCCGTGCGGTCCGACGCGGACGGGGCCCGAGGTCGCCCCGGCGCGTTGCCGCCCGTCCCGCACATTCCGGCGACACAAGCGGTCGCCCAGGAGAACTGACCGTGGTCAAGTTGCTTGATCCGTCGATCGTCGTGGACAGCGCGTAGGAAAAATCCGACCGGATACCGGCCCCGGAGCCGGCCCGTCGCCACCGATCCCGAGAGAGCACGACGTCCATGACCCTGACCCGAAAGACCACCCTCGGCGCCTTCGTGCTGATCGCCGGGCTGATCGCCCTCGTCGCCTGGGCCTGGTACCAGCTCGGCGACTCGACCGCTCGCGCCACCAAGGTGAAGAACTACCGCGCGCCGCAGATCCAGCGGCTCTCCGACATCGAGAACCACATCACCCGGGCGTCGCTCGCGCTGCGCCACGCGATGCTCGCGCGCGACGATGCCGAGCATGCCGGCGCCGTCGCCGAGGTGGGCGAGCGGGTCCGGCTCGCGACCGAGACGATGGCCGCGATCGACCGCGGCGCGGTGACGCCCGCCGGGCGCCAGGCCTTCGAGGGCCTCCAACGCGAGTGGGCGACGTTCGGCGAGGTCGCCGGGCGCACCTTCGAGCTGGTCCGTGCGCGCAAGAACGCCGAGGCCTTCGCATTCCTGGTCGACAAGACCGTGCCGGCGCGCAACGCGCTGCTGGACAAGCTGCACGCCGAGCGCGATCGGCAGCTCGCCAAGCTCGCCGAGGAGTTCTCCGCGGTCGAGGCCGACGCGGGCCGCGCCCGGCTCGCGATCGGCGTGCTGGGCCTGCTGCTCGCGATCGGCCTGATCGTCGGCGCGGTCTCGATCGTGCGGATCGTCCGCGACCTGGGCACCGAGCCGGCCGAGCTCAAGCGCGTCGTCGCCGAGATCGCCGACGGCGCGCTGGCGCAGCGCGTGGCGCCGAACCCGGGCGACACCCGCAGCGTGTTCGCCGGCGTCGACCGGATGCGCGCGCAGCTCGCCGACGCGGTCGAGCGGGTGCGGCGCGGCGCCGAGCAGGTGGCGACCGCGAGCGCCGAGATCGCCAGCGGCAACCAGGACCTGTCGCAGCGCACCGAGCGGCAGGCGAGCTCGCTGCAGCAGACCGCCGCGTCGGCCGAGGAGCTGGGCGCCACCGTGCGCACCAACGCCGAGAACGCCCGCCACGCGGCCACGCTGGCCGCGGGCTCGTCGACGCTCGCCACCGAAGGCGGCGAGCGGGTGCGCGAGGTGGTCGACACGATGCGCGCGATCGAGGAGGGCTCGAAGCGCATCGTCGACATCCTGTCGGTGATCGACGGCATCGCGTTCCAGACCAACATCCTCGCGCTCAACGCCGCGGTCGAGGCCGCGCGCGCCGGCGAGCAGGGCCGCGGCTTCGCGGTGG
>JBAXJZ010000450.1:0-4012 GCA_037137595.1 Burkholderiales bacterium
CAGGGCGCGGGCCTGCTCGCGCGGCCGCTGTGGGGCTGGGTCGCGGCCCGGGCGGGCGACGCCCGGGTCGTGCTGCGCGGACTGGGGCTGACGATGGCCGGCTGCGGGCTGCTGCTGGGGCTGTTCGGCACGAGCTGGCCGATGGCGCTGCTGGCGCCGCTCGCGGCCTGCTACGGGCTCAGCGCCTCGGGCTGGAACGGCGTGTTCCTCGCCGAGGTGGCGACGCGCTCGGCGCCCGACGAGATCGCATCGACCTCGGCCGCGGCGATGGTGCCGCTCTTCGGCGGACTGGTGGCGGGACCGCTCGCATTCGCCGCCGCGGGCGGCGCGGCGGGGCTGTCGGCGGGGTTCGTCGTGATGGCGGCGGTCTCGCTCGCGGGGGTGCTGCTGCTGCCCGGCTCGGGCTCGGTGCCGACGCCCCGTCACGACGGGTGAGGCCGATCGCGTCGACCGACGCGCGGCGCTTGCCCGGTCCCGGAGGCGGGCGTAGAGTCGATTCGTCCCCGGAAGTTCGGGGCAACGCGGAGAAGACCGTAGCGCAGGTTCCTGTCTACAGAAGGTGTTCACGCTGCCCGCTTCGGCGGGTCTGACTCGCGGCTCGCGGGTCATGGAAGGGCCGACCTCGTGTCGGCCCTTCCGCATTCCGGGGGACCGCGCGGCTCAGCGCGCGTCGATGCCCAGCGCCTGCAGGCCGGCCACCACCCGTCGGCGCTCTCCGCTCACGTCGGCCAGCCGCTCGCGCCGCGCGTCGCGGACCTCGTCGGTCCCGTAGGGCCGGAAGCCGGCCGGCACCGTGGCCGGCGAGAACCTCCGCAGCATCCAGTTCGTCAGCGCCGCGACCTCGTCGTCGCCGATCCGCGCCTGCGCCACGCCAGGCACCTGCAGCACGAAGCGGCGGCCCTCGGCCGAGGACACGAGCCGGCCGAGGTTGTCGCGCAGGTCGGGCACCGAGCCCGCGCGGCCCGCGCCGTCGGCGCCGTGGCATCCGGAGCAGTGGAGCACGAAGAGCGTCTGCCAGTGGGCGTCGCCGCGCGGCGCACCGGGCGCGGTCGCGACGACGTTGGGCACGTCGGGCACGATGCGCGGTCCGGCGGTGGGCGCGAGCCCCGCCGCGGCCGCCGGCGCGGCGGCGAACAGCGACGCCAGCGCGACCGCACTCGCGACGGCCGTCGTCGCGTCGACTCCGTGCACGGCCCGCCCCCTCACCCCTTCTTCGCGACCCCGACCACCACCGCCGTCGTGCAGTGGAACATCTGCGACGTGGTGTTGGCCATGCACCAGTTGATGTCGTTGTGGATGCCCATCGCGTAGCCGGGCCGCTCGCCGTGGTTGGTGTTGCAGAAGCAGCGGCCGCAGGAACTCTTGCCGCAGCAGTCGTTGTAGCTGATCAGGTAGTCGCGCCCGTCCCTCGGGTTGCGGCAGGTGCCGATCCACGCGACGGTGGACGCCTCGGTGCCCGGCGGGCAGGTGGTGGGCGACCCGCCGCAGCACGAGCACAGGTAGCCGTCGAACGCGCAGTAGCGCCAGTACTCGCAGGAGGTGGTGTCCTCGCCGGGTTTCGGGGCCGCCTGCGCGTGCGGGTTCGTGCGGTCGAAGGGCAGCACCGGGAACAGCATGGCGCCGCCGATCGCGGTCTTCGAGATGCGCGCCAGCGCGCCGCGGCGCGAACTGCGGGTGGCCAGCCCGCGCGCGGACCGCTCGAACAGCCGGTCGAGCCACCTCATGCGCGCGCCTCCGTGCCCTCGACCGGCCGGCGCGCGACGTACTCCTGCACCGAGCCCACGCCGAGGTCGTCGGCCACCAGCAGGCTCTCGAGCTGCTCGCGGCTGTTGACCAGACCCTTCGCGGCCACGCGCCCGTCGGCGCCGATCAGCACCGCGTGCGGCAGCTTGCCGACGCGCCAGGCCATGCCGAGCGGCGCGGACAGCAGGTACGGGAAGGCCTGCAGGCCCTGGCGCTCGACGAAGCGGCGATGGGTCTCGACGTCATCGCCATCGCTCGCCAGCACCACCTGCAGCCGCGCGGCCTCGGTGCGCGCCAGCGACTGGATCGCCGGCAGCAGCTTCTTGCAGACCGGGCAGCTGGGCGACAGGAAGAAGAGCAGCGTCTGCCGCGCGCCCGCGGCGCCGACGTGCACCGTGCGGCCGTCGAGGCCGGCGGCCGCGACGATCGGCGCGATGTCGCCGGGCTTCGGCCCGTGGTCCATCACCAGCGCGCCCATCGGCGCGATCCGCTCGTGCAGCACGCCGATCTGCCGCGCGAGCGCGAACACCACCGCGACCAGGACGACGACCGCGATCCACAGCACGACGTTCGAGACGATCAGTGCCTGCTCCACCATTCACCCCTCCCTCGATCCGGCGGCGCCGACGAGCGCCTGCCGGTTGTGCAGCCACTGCTCCAGCGTCGCGTAGAGCCCGATGGCGGCCGCGAGCATCATCGCGGCGTTGACCGCGTCGAGCGGACCGAGCTCGCGCGGCGCGACCGGCACGACCAGCGACGCCGAGACCGCGGCCAGGACGACGTTCCGGCCGACCAGCCACGGGTGGATCGGCCGCGGCCGGCCGCCGCAGCCGCAGTCGATCGCACGGCGGCCGCGAACCAGGTTGATCGCCACCGCCGCCCCGTAGACGGCCAGCAGCGCGGCCGACGCGAGCGCCGCGACGCCGCGCGTGGCGCTGCCCACCAGGCCCGCCGCGAGCGCGAGCTCGACCGCGGGCAGCACCCGCGAGACCGTGGGCGCCAACGCCGCGGGCAGCAGCCGGTAGCCGGCCACCACGCCCTCGAGCCGCTCGCGGTCGCGCAGCTTGACCACGGCCGCGTGCCCCCACAGCACCACCAGCGCGGCCGTGACCACCGCGTGGATCAGCGGGTCCGTCGCCGGCATCTCAGTGCGTCTCCATCAGCACCGCGGTCTCCATCACCTGCGGCATCCGCTTCACCACGCGCAGGCCGCGCGCGGGGTCGAGCGTGACCAGCTCGTTCTTCGCGCCGTCGATGACCACCACGCGCGGCTGCGCGCCCTGGGTGACCGCCAGCGAGATCGCCGCCGACGCCGGCCCGCGCGCCAGCACGCGCCGGGCCGTCGGATCGACCGTCCAGATCTGGTCGGCCGGGTTCTTGTGCGTGCCCTCGCGCCCGCCGCGGTGCATGCCGACGTAGAGCCGGCCGCTCGCGCGGTGCAGCGCGGCGACCTGGTAGCCGCCGGGCCGCCAGCCCTCCTTCGCGCGCTCGCCGCGGACCATCGGCCAGGACGTGGCGGTGGCGACCGGACCCGACAGGTCCACGCCGTGCAGCACGCCGCGGAACGACACGTACCAGAGCCGGTCGCCGTCGGCCTCGGCGTGGACGACGAGCGGGTCGCGCTCCATGTCGAAGAGCTTCGCCGAGCGCTCGAGCGTCGACGACCTGCCGTCCTCGGACAGCGTGACGGTGAGCACCGTGCCGTCGCCGCAGAGCGTGGCGAACGCGTTGGGCCGGCTGCGCACAGGCTGCACGGTCCAGCAGCCGGGCGTGTCGATCTCCTGCACGAAGGCCTTGGCCTTCGTGTCGACGACGCTGACCGAGACCGCGGGCGTGGCGTTCTGCACGAAGACCCAGCGCTCGTCGGACGAGACCGCGATCAGTCCCCGGTAGTTGAGCGCCTGGGCGTGCTTGGGCGGGATCACGATCTCCTCGCGGTGCGCGAGGGTGGCGGTGTCGTAGACGTCGAGCACGTCGGTGCGCTCGCCGCGCGACAGGCGCGCGTAGTAGCTGGTGGCGACGTAGAGCGTGCGGCGGTCGGGCGACAGCGTGGACTGGCCGGCGTAGCCGGTGGCGATCAGGCCGCGGTAGCTCATCGAGTCGACGTCGACCACGTGCAGCTTGCCGTCGACGATGTGCGGCAGCGCGACATCGGACAGGTAGACCCGGTCGGGGCCCGCGGGCTCGAGCGCACGTACGGTCAGCGTCTCGAGCGGCAGCGGCTCGGGCACCGGCTGGCGCATGGTCCAGCCCAGGCGCACGATCTCGA
>JBAXJZ010000451.1:0-3974 GCA_037137595.1 Burkholderiales bacterium
CGTTCCGCACGGCGCCCGCCGCCCGCGGCCCGCGTGCGGGCCTCGCGTATGCTCGGCCGTCCCCGTTCCCGCCCGAGACGCGATGACCGCCTCCCCGAACACCGACCGCTGCCTGGCCTGGCTCGCGGGCTTCGATGCGGCGCTCCGCACCGGTGACGCGACCGCCGCCGCCGCCTGCTTCGCCGAGGGCGGCTTCTGGCGCGACCTGACCGCGTTCACCGGCGGCATCCGGACGATGGAGGGGCGCGGCGCGATCGAGCGCACGCTGCGTGCGGTGCTGCCGGCGGTCCGTCCCGCGGCGTGGACGCTGGAGGGCGAGCCCGCCGAGGCGAACGGCACCACCGAAGCGTGGCTGCGCTTCGAGACCGCGATCGGCCGGGGCCGCGCGGTGCTGCGCCTGCGCGAGGGCCGCGCGTGGACGCTGATGACGATGCTCGTCGAGCTCACGGGCCACGAGGAGGCCGCGGGCGACCGCCGGCCGCCCGGCGTGATCCACGGCGCGTACGGGCCGGGCCGCCGCACCTGGCTCGAGCAGCGGCGGGCGGATGCGGCCGAGCTGGGCATCGTGCGGCAGCCCGAGGTGCTGATCGTCGGGGGCGGGCAGGGCGGTCTCGCGTTGGCCGCGCGCCTCAAGCGTCTGGGCGTGCCGGCCCTCGTCGTCGATCGCCACGCGCGCCCGGGCGACGCCTGGCGCAGCCGCTATCCGTCGCTGGTGCTGCACGACCCGGTCTGGTACGACCACCTGCCGTACCTGCCGTTCCCCGATCACTGGCCGGTGTTCACGCCGAAGGACAAGATGGCCGACTGGCTCGCGTCCTACGCGTCGATCATGGAGCTCGACGTCTGGGGCTCGACCGACTGCGTGCGCGCGGTCCGCGACGAGGCCGCCGGCGGCTGGACCGTCGAGGTGGACCGCGCGGGCGAGCGGCGGATCCTGAGGCCCCGCGAGCTGGTGATCGCCACCGGGCTGTCGGGCGCGCCGCAGCTGCCGTCCTTCCCGGGCGCGGACACCTTCGCGGGCACGCAGATGCACGCCGGCGCCTGGCCGGGCGGCGACGGCTGGGCCGGGAAGCGCTGCGTCGTGGTCGGCTCGAACAACTCCGCGCACGACGTCTGCGCGGACCTGTGGGAGCACGGCGCGTCGGTCACGATGCTGCAACGCTCGTCGACGATGGTCGCCCGCTCGGAGACGCTGCAGGCGCTCGGCTGGGGACGCCTCTTCTCCGAGGACGCGCTGCGCCGCGGCATCACCACCGAGCGGGCCGACATGACCCTCGCGTCGATGCCGTACCGGCTGCTCGCCGAGTCGCAGAAGGCCGTCACCGCGCAGATCGCCGAGCGCGACGCCGGCTTCTACGACCGGCTGCGCGCCGCCGGGTTCCAGCTCGACTTCGGCGAGGACGGCACCGGCCTGTCGATGAAGTACCTGCGCCGCGGCTCGGGCTACTACATCGACGTCGGCGCCTCGGCGCTGGTGGCCGACGGCCGCATCGGGCTGCGCAGCGGCGTGCGGGTGCGCGGCCTGGAGGCGCGGTCGGTGGTGCTCGACGACGGCAGCGTGCTGCCGGCCGACCTGGTCGTCTACGCGACCGGCTACGGCCCCATGTCCGACACGGTCGCGAAGCTCGTCTCGCCCGAGGTCGCCGAGCGGATCGGCCCGTGCTGGGGGCTGGGCTCGGGCACGACGCGCGACCCCGGCCCGTGGGCCGGCGAGCTGCGCAACCTCTGGACGCCCACCGCCCAGCCGGGGCTGTGGCTGCACGCGGGCAATCTCCAGCAGTCCCGCTTCTACTCGCTGCAGCTCGCGCTCCAGCTCAAGGCCCGCAGCGCGGGCATTGCGATGCCCTCGGCGCCGGCTTCGGCACAATGACCCCATGAGCCGCACCGACACCCCCGCCCCGGCGGCCGATGCCCCGTCGGCCCGAGCCCTCGACTGGGCCCGTCGCCTCGTCCGCCTGAACACCGTCAGCGCGAACTCGAACCTCGAGCTGATCGAGACCATCCGCGACGAGCTCGCGTCGCTCGGCGTCGCGAGCCGCCTCACCTTCGACGAGACCGGCCGCAAGGCCAACCTGTTCGCCACGCTGGGCGAGGGCCGGCCCGCCGGCGTGATCGTCTCGGGCCACACCGACACCGTGCCCTGGGACGGCCAGGACTGGACGCTCGACCCGCTGGGCGCCGACGTGCGCGACGGCCGCCTGTTCGGCCGCGGCTCGGCCGACATGAAGGCCTTCATCGGGCTCGCCGTCGCGAATGCCCGGGCCTTCCTCGAGAGCGAGTCGCCGTTCTCCGTCCACTTCGCGTTCAGCTACGACGAGGAGGTCGGCTGCTTCGGCGCGCGCCACCTGATCGCCGACCTGCGCGAGGCCGGCATCGCGCCGCTCGCCTGCATCGTCGGCGAGCCGACCGGCATGGTGCCGGCGATCGCGCACAAGGGCGTGCACCGGTGGCGCTGCTGCGTCCGCGGCCGCGAGGCACATTCGTCGCTGACGCCGAAATCGGTCAACGCGATCGAGATGGCCGCGCGCGTGATCGGCCGCCTGCGCGACCTCGCCGAGCGCCTCGAGGCGCAGGAGCCGCGCTACGACGGCTTCGACGTGCCGTTCTCGACGGTGAGCGTCGGCCAGTTCCACGGCGGGATCGCCGACAACGTCGTGCCGCGCGACGCCGAGTTCCGCTACGAGATCCGCGACCTGCCCACCGCCGACGTCGGCACGCTGCAGGCCGGCATCGTCGACTACGCGCGCGGCCTGGAACCCGCGATGCAGCGGGTCGCGCCGCAGGCCGGCTTCCGGTTCGAGCCGATCTGTTCGGTCCCGAGCTTCCTGGGCTCCGCCGACGATCCGGTCGTGCGGATGGCCCAGCGGCTCGCCGGCGAGTCGCGCACCACGCTGGTCGCCTTCGGCACCGAGGCCGGCCTGTTCCAGCGCGCCGGCATCCCCACCGTGGTCTGCGGACCCGGCCACATCGCCCAGGCCCACGAGCCGGACGAATACGTGACGCTGGAGCAGCTCTCCCGCTGCGAGCGCTTCCTGCTCGGGCTCGCCGGCAGCCGCGTGATCGGCTGACCCGCGGCGGCCGCGCCGCGCGCGGCCCGACCCCTGAACGCCTCCGATCGCGCCGGCGCGTTCCGCTCCGGCTCGGATGCGGACGTCCACGGTGGGCCGTTCCCGACACCGAAAGCGGTTTGAAAGGCGGGCCGCCGATGATCGGCGTCCCACGCGTTCCCGCGCCCCCGCGATCCCGTTCCGATGCCGATGCGTCCGACCCACGCCCGCTCCGCCCGACGTGCCGCGGCGCTCGCGGTCACCGCGCTGGTCGCATCGCTCGCACAGGCGCAGACGACGTCGCCGCTGCCTCCGCCGCCGCTCTCTCCGCCCGCCGCGGGCACCGCGCCGGTCGCGTCCGCGGTGCCGAGCGCCGTCGCCGACGCCGAGTCGACGTGCGCCGCGCAGCCGCCCGCCGGGCCGCTGACCTTCGCCGCCGCCCAGGCGCGCCTCGCCCGCTGCAACCGCGAGCTGCGCGGCGCGGTCCGCTCGGTCGCCGCCCAGCGGGCCGACGTGATCACCGCCGGCCAGCGTCCGAACCCGACCTTCAGCGGCGGCATCGGCAACGTCAACCCGCAGCTCGGCGTCGGCTCGGGCAATCCGCTCGACCTGCAGATCGACTACGTCGCGCGGCTCGACCAGACCTTCGAGCGCGGCAACAAGCGCGAACTGCGCGTCGAGGCGGCGGGCCGCGCGCTGCAGGCCGCGCGACTGTCGGCCGCGGAGGTGCTGCGCCAGCAGCAGCTCGCGCTCGCGCAGGCCTGGGTCGACCTGTGGGGCGCCCAGCAGCGCGTGGCGCTGCAGGGCGAGCTGATCGCGCTGGTGGGCCGAACGCTGGACGGCGCGCAGCGGCGGCTGAAGGCCGGCGACGTGGCCGCCGCCGACGTCGCGCGGATCGAGCTCGACGTCCGGCGCGCCGAGGCCGAG
>JBAXJZ010000452.1:0-3970 GCA_037137595.1 Burkholderiales bacterium
GTCGCTCAGCTCGACCAGGCCGATCGCCTCGCGGCGCTCCCAGATCAGTCGCCCGTAGAGCGACGCAAGCGTGGACACCTCGAGCGTCAGCGACGCCTCGGCGCCGCTCGCCGGCTGCGCGGCGCGGGCGCGATTGATCGCCGCCTCGAGCTCGGCGACGGTGACCCGGCCGTCGGGCCCGCTCATCGCGAACCCCGGCCCGTGCGGGTGGTGACCATCGGTCGACGGTAGCACACCGACCGTGGGCCGCTGCGCCACGCCCGAGCGACGCTGTGTTCCTTCCGGCCGTCCTGGCCGTTATCGTCGGAACCATGACCGCGTTCGACAGCGCGCCCTCCCTCCCCGCGATCGCCGAGCTCGCCGAGCCGGCCGCCGCGCGCCCCCTTCCCGACTGGGTGTTCGGCTACGGGTCGCTCATCTGGGACCCGGGCTTCGACCACGCCGATGCGCGACTCGCCCAGGTCCACGGCTACCACCGTACCTTCTGCATCCGCTCCACCCGGTACCGCGGCACGCCCGAGAAGCCGGGCGTGGTCCTCGGCCTGGACCGCGGCGGCTCGTGCATCGGCATGGCCTTCCGGCTGCGCCCCGAGACCCGGCGCGCGGCGGTCGACGCCCTCTACGAACGCGAGATGACCGGCGGCGTCTACGTCGCTCGCCTGCTGTCCTGCGTGCTCGGCGACGGGCAACGTGTGCGGGCGCTCGCTTTCGTCGCCAACCGCGACAGCGAGGCCTACGAGCGCCTCACGGACGACCAGATCGTCGAGCGCCTGAGCGCCTGCTGCGGCCAGCGCGGCCGCAACCGCGAGTACGCGCTGCGGACCTGGCGCAGCCTCGCCGACCACGGCGTGCACTGCCCCCACCTCGGCCGGGTCGGCCATCGGCTGCTGGCCACGGACTGCGACTGAGCGCCACGCGGCGGACCGACCCCCTCCGCGAGACGGAATCGAGACGAGAACGATCCCCGGCCGTCATCACCGGTCATCGGGCTGTGACGTGGCGCCCGCAGACTGCATCCCGGGTTCTCTCTCCAGCTCCATTCCTCCCTCCACTGGAGCCTTGGCCGGTCGTCTGGACCGGCCTTTTCTTTTGTGCGCGGCGGCGCCGACGCCGCGTGTCGGGCCGACCGGCAGGGGATGGCCGGTGCGCCGCGGCTGCCGATAATGCCGGAATGGTGACCACCGCCCGCCTCGAGGCGCCGCATGCGACCCCGGTCCGCCCCGCCCGGTCGGCCGGCGTCGACGCGCGATGAACCCGACGCTCGCGCGCCTGCTGGCGACGCGGCTCGGCGCCGCAGCCGGCGATCCGCTGGCGGATGAACGCCTCGCCCCGGCGCTTCGCGGGCTGCTCGAGGACGTGTCGGCCGAGCTCGACGCCGCCGGCGCCCGCGCCGATGCGCTCCAGCGCCGGCTCGACGCCCACCGCTTCGTGGTCGACCAGCACGCCATCGTGAGCGTCACCGACCGGCACGGCCGCATCGTCGAGGCCAACGAGCGCTTCTGCGCACTGACCGGTTACGGCCCCGAGGAGCTGATCGGCGCGAACCACCGGATGGTGCAGAGCGGCGTCCATCCGCCGGAGTTCTACGCGGACATGTGGCGGACGATCGCCGCCGGCCGTGTCTGGCGCGGCGAGATCTGCAACCGCGCCAAGAACGGGTCGCTGCACTGGGTCGACGCGTCGATCGTGCCGATCGCCGGCGACGACGGCCGGCCCGATCGCTACGTCGCGATCCGCACCGACATCACCGAGCGCAAGCGGGTCGAGGCGGCGCTGCGCGAGCAGCTGCACTTCAGCCGCGAGCTGCTCGACGCGATCCCGGTGGCCATCTACTACAAGGACGCGCGGGGCCGCTTCCTCGGCATGAACCGCGCGCTCGAGTGGCTGTTCGACATCGACCGGCGCCAGGCGATCGGCCGCACCTCCGACGAGGTGTTCGCCAACGGCTACGCCGACGAGCACGTCGAGCGCGACCGCGAGCTGCTCGCACGGCCGTCGCGCCAGTCGTACGAGATGGAGATGCCGCTGCCCGACGGCACGCCGCGCACCCTCTACTACAGCAAGGCCTCGATGACCGACGCCTCGGGCGCGGTCACCGGCGTGATCGGCGTGATCTTCGACACCACCGAGCGCAAGTCGCTCGAGCGCAGCCTGCAGGAGGCCAAGGACGCGGCCGAGGCCGCGAGCCGCGCGAAGAGCCAGTTCCTCGCGAACATGAGCCACGAGATCCGCACGCCGATGAACGGGATCATCGGCATGACCGACCTCGTGCTCGACACGCAGCTCGGGCCCAACCAGCGCGACTACCTCGAGACGGTCCGCCAGTCCGCCGACGCGCTGATGGACATCATCAACGACCTGCTCGACCTGTCGAAGATCGAGGCCGGACGGATGGAGCTCGAGTCGATCGACTTCGAGCCGCGTGCGCTGCTCGAGCACCTGTGCAAGCCGATGGCGCTGTCGGCGTACCGCAAGGGCCTGACCTTCGGACTGCAGCTGACGCCCGCGGTGCCGCGCGCCGCGCGCGGCGACCCCGGCCGACTGCGCCAGGTGCTGGTCAACCTGCTGGGCAACGCGGTGAAGTTCACGCAGCGCGGCGAGGTGGTCCTCGCGGTCGATGCACGCTCCCCGTCCGACGAGCCCGACGGCTGGCTGCTCGAGTGCGCGGTCCGCGACAGCGGGATCGGCATCCCGGCGGACAAGCAGCGGCTGATCTTCGACGCGTTCGCGCAGGCCGACAGCTCGACGACCCGCCGCTTCGGCGGCACGGGGCTCGGTCTTGCGATCACGCGCCGACTGGTCGAGGCGATGGGCGGCGAGATCGTGGTCGAGAGCACGCCGGGCCGGGGCAGCACGTTCCGCTTCACGATCCGCCTGCATGCGGCCTCGGCCGGCAAGGCGGACCTCGGCCCGATCGCCGACGACGAGGCGAGCGCCCTCGTCGCGACCGGCATCGAAGCCGCCCCCGGCGAGCCCGAGGCCGCCGCGCCGCGGCCGATGCGCGTGCTGCTCGCCGAGGACAACCCGGTGAACCAGAAGCTGGCGTCGCTGATGCTCGCGCGCCTCGGACACGAGGTGGTCGTGGCCGCGGACGGCGCGCAGGCCGTCGCGCAGGTGGCCGCGGGCCCCTTCGACGTCGTGCTGATGGACATGCAGATGCCCGAGCTCGACGGCGTCGAGGCGACCCGGCGGATCCGCGCCGCGGGCCACGCGGTGCCGATCGTCGCGATGACCGCCAACGCGATGGACGCGGACCGCGCGCGCTGCCTCGAGGCCGGCATGAACGGCTTCCTCGCGAAGCCGGTGCGTGCGCCCGAACTCGCCGAGGCGCTCGCGTCGGTGACGACGCAGGTCACGCACCCCGACTGACCGGAGTGCGCTCCGCCGGCCTCCCCGACGGGCCGCGAGGGCCGGCCCGGTAGAATCGATGCCATGAAAGCGTGGCGCTGGGCCGGAGCGGTCCTCGTGGGGATCGCGATCGCGGCCGGCTTCGGATGGCGTGCGTGGCGTCCGGTGCCCGTGGCCGTCGTGGCCGTCGTCGAGGCGCCGATCGTCCAGAGCCTGGTGTTCTCCGGCCGCGTGGCCGCGCCGGTGCGGGCGGACCTGGGCTCGACCGTCACCGGGCGCGTGGTCTCGGTCGCGGTCCGCGAGGGCGACGCGACGAAGGCCGGCGCGGTGCTCGCGCGGCTCGAATCGGCCGAGCTCGGGGCGCAGCTCGCGCAGGCGCAGGCCTCGCTGCGGCTCGCCGAGGCGCGGCTCGCGGGCCAGCGCGAGGTCGGCGCGCCGACCGCCGACGCCGCGCTCGCTCAGGCGCAGGCCACGCTCGACGCCGCGCTGCTCGAGGCACGCCGCAGCCGCGACCTCTTCGACCGCGGCTACGTGTCGCAGGCGCGGATCGACGAGACCGACCGCGCGGTGCGGATCGCGCGCGCGCAGCTCGACGCGGCGCGCGCGGGCGCGCAGGCCAACG
>JBAXJZ010000453.1:0-3967 GCA_037137595.1 Burkholderiales bacterium
ACGAAGGCCGGCGGCGGCGCCTGGCCGGCCGGGAGCGGCGGCGCGTCGAGCACGCAGCCGCGGTCGGCGACGAGCCGCGCCACGCGAGGCGGCACGCCGGGTGCGCGCGCGGTCGCGCTCCGCGTCGCGGGGTCGGCCGAGACCTCGATCATCGCCGTCAGTGCGCTGAGCGGACGCACGTCCGCCGCGAACACGCCCTCGGCCGGCCGGCCGCCGACGAAGGCGCCCGAGCAGACCGCGTGCGCCGCGAGCCCTGCGCCCACCGAGCGCACGCCCTCGGGCGAGCCCGACAGCAGCGCGCAGCCCGTGCCCGCGCCCGCGATGGCCAGCGCCGCCGCGATCCGGATCGATCTCGTGACCATCTCCGCCTCCCCGTCCGGCGCGCGAGGCGCCGCCGACGACCTCAGCCGGCGAGCGCCGCCCGCTGCGTCTCCACCCGGATCTCGTCGGTCAGCCGCGCCTTGTGTTCGGCGAAGGCCGCCGTCGTCTTGATCCGGTAGTCGCGCGGATGCGCGAACGCGATCCGCTCCTCGTGCTTGATGCGGCCCGGCCGCGCGCTCATCACCACCACGCGGTTGGCCATGAAGACCGCCTCGTCGATGTCGTGCGTGACGAAGAGCACCGTCTTGCGGTGCTCGAGCCAGATGCCCAGCAGCAACTCCTGCATCAACTCGCGGGTCTGGTGGTCGAGCGCGCCGAAGGGCTCGTCCATCAGCAGCACCTTCGGGTCGTTGGCGAGCGCGCGAGCGAGCGCGGTCCGCTGCTGCATGCCGCCCGAGAGCATCTTCGGATAGTGCGACTCGAAGCCCCGCAGGCCCACCTGCGCGATGAAGTGCGCTGCGATCTCGTGCTGCTCGGCCGCGGGCAGGCCCTTCTCGCGCAGGCCGAAGCAGACGTTCTCGCGGACGGTGAGCCAGGGGAACAGCGTGTAGCTCTGGAACACCATGCCGCGGTCCGCGCCCGGCCCCGCGACCGGCGCGCCGTCGAGCAGCACCTGCCCGCCGGTCGCGACCTCGAGCCCGGCGACGATCCGCAGCAGCGTGGACTTGCCGCAGCCCGAGGGCCCGAGGATGGTGATGAAGTCGTTGTCCTCGACCTCGAGCGAGGTCGCCGACAGCGCCTGCGTGGGCGGCTGCCCGCGGGCGCCGGGGAAGGTGCGCGAGACCTCGCGGATCGACAGCCTCGTCGCGCTCATCGCAGCGCCGCCCACGGGAACAGCCGGCGGTTGCCGGCCTTGAAGGCGAAGTCGGTCACCAGACCGATCAGGCCGATGACGATGATCCCGAAGATCATCTGGCCGGTGGCGAGCAGCGCCTGGCTGTCTATGATCATGTGGCCGATCCCCGACGACGAGCCGATCAGCTCGGCGACGATCACGTAGGTCCAGGCCCAGCCCAGCACCAGCCGCAGGATCTCGGCGATCTCGGGCGCGGCGTTGGGCAGCACCACGCGCGTGACCAGCGTGCGGTCCGAGGTGCCGAGGGTGTAGGCGGCCTCGACCAGGTCGCGCCGCGTGTTGCCCACCACCACGGCCACCATCAGCACCAGCTGGAAGAACGAGCCGATGAAGATCACCAGCAGCTTCTGCAGCTCGCCGATGCCCGCCCAGAGGATCAGCAGCGGGATGAAGGCCGAGGCCGGCAGGTAGCGCGCGAAGGACACGAAGGGCTCGATCAGCGCCTCGATCGGCTTGTAGACGCCCATCGCGACGCCGAGCGGCACCGCGAACGCGGCCGCGAGCACGAAGCCGCCGACCACCCGCCAGATCGTCATGCCGATGTCGTGCGCGAAGCCGTGCTCGACCAGCAGCGTCGTGCCGTCGCGCAGCATCGTGATCGGATCGGCGAGGAAGGTCTTCGAGACGAAGCCCCCGAGCGTGGCGAACGCCCACGCGCCGAAGAACAGCACGAAGAACGCGATGCCGAGGCCGACGCGCGCGCCGGCCGTCACGGGCTGCAGGGGCTTCACGCGCGGCCCTCGGCGGGACCGCGCGCGCACGTCGTGCCGGGGCTCACTTGATGAAGCGGGTGTCGACGATCGCGTTCAGGTCGGGCACCTGCTTGATGATGCCCAGCTCGAGCAGCAGGTCCGCGGCTTCCTTGGTGAACTGCTGCCATTCGCCGGAGAAGAAGCGCTGGTTGGCCGCGCGGTCCTGCCAGCGCAGGTACGAGGCCGACTTCGCGAAGGCCTCGGCGCTCTGCTTCACGTCCGCCCCCATGATCGCGTTGGACTTCGCCGGGTCGGCCTTGATCATCTCCAGGGCCTCGAAGTAGCTGTCGGCGAGCGCCTTCACCGCCTTCTCGTTGCCCGAGATGAACTGCGGCGTGCAGCCGAAGGTGTCCATCACCATCGGGTAGTCGAGCGTGGTCGCGAGGATCCGGCCCGCTTCCGGCTTCTCGCGGACGGCCGACAGGAAGGGCTCGTAGGTCATCGCGGCGTCGAGCCCGCTCTGGCCGGCGACGAAGGCCTGCGCGGCCGGGCCGGGCTCCATGTTGACCACCTTCACGTCCTTCAGCGACAGGCCGTTCTTGCGCAGCATCCAGGCCATCGTGAAGTAGGGCGCGGTGCCGGGCGCCGACGCGGCGATGGTCTTGCCCTTCAGATCGGCGAAGCCCTTGATGTCGCCGCGCACGGCCATGCCGTCGGCGCCGAAGCTCTTGTCGAGCTGGAAGAGCTGCCGGGTCGCGACGCCGTTGGCGTTCCAGACCACCCAGGTCTCGACGGTGGTGGCCGCGCACTGGATGTCGCCCGAGGCGATCGCGAGGTGGCGCGAGGCCTGCGGGATCTTCTTGATCGTGACGTCCAGGCCGTTCTTCTTGAAGATGCCGGCCTCCTTCGCGAGGGTGAGCGGCGCGAACCCGGTCCAGCCCGAGATGCCGATCGAGACCTTGGTCTCCTGCTGCGCGAGCGCGGGGCCGGCGGCGAACAGCGCAGCGGCGGCGGCGACCGCGCCGAGGGCGCGAAGCGGATTCTTGCGACGGGACGGGAACATGGGCCTCTCCTGGGGGGATGTCGTGCAGCGGCGGGGCTGCGGGGGGCGGACGGGCGTGCCGGGCATCTCGGTCACGCGGGACGGAACCGGTTGAACAGCCTGAATCGCGAGCCCGGGTGCACCAGCCGCGCGGACGTCGCGACGCGGCCCTGCGACCAGGTCCGCCGCAGGATGGTGAGGCACGGGCTGCCGCGCGGCACGTCGAGCAGCGCGGCCGTGGCGCCATCGGCGGTCTCGGCGACGATCACGTGCTCGACCTCGCGCAGCGGGTAATGCTCCTGCAAGTACTGTGCCGGCGTGGTGGCGGTGAAGTCGACGTCGAGGTAGTCGGGCACCACGCGCGGGTTCACGTAGCGGTCCTCGAGCTGGATCGGCACGCCGTCCTCGAGGTGCACGAGCGTGGAGTGGAACACGCGCGTGCCGCTGCGGACCTCGAGGCGCTGCGCGAGCGGCGCGTCGGCCTTCGTCGCCCCGACCTCGATCAGCCTCGCACCGTGCCGGTGCCCGCGCAGCGCGACCTGGTTCTCGATCGGCTCGACGGTGATCGCCGACGACTGCGGCGCGAGCGGCGCGACGAAGGTGCCGCGGCGGCGGAAGCGGACCAGCACGCCGTCGGCGGTGAGCTCGCGCAGCGCGCGGTGGACGGTGAGGCGGGACAGGCCGAGCGACGCGGCCAGTTCCTCCTCGGAGGGCAGCGGGTCGCCCTCGGCCAGCTCGCCCGATGCGATCCGCTCGCGGACGAGGTCCTTGACCTGCTGGTAGCGGGGGCGATCGGCCATGGCAATTGTATAGACAATAAAACCGGCTCGTGCAACCATCCGGACCGATCCGTCATGCCCGCCGACCCGTCGCGCGGTGACGCGCGGTGACGCGCGCCTGCGGCGGGTTCCGCACAGGAGAGTCCCGATGAACGCACCCGTTCCCGGCGCCGCGCTCGATGCGGCCGATCCGTCCGCCGCCGCCCAGGGCCGGCCC